>JBDSJW010000273.1:0-17376 GCA_039917235.1 Kapaibacterium sp. (SeqCode)
AAAAAAAACTCCTGTGATGATCCAGCGCAGCGACGCCAGCTCATCGATGCCGATCATCCCGCACTGAGCATTCGCCGGCAGTGTGCGCTGCTGGGCATCCATCGCTCGGGGTATTATCATCGCGCTCGGCCAGCGTGTTCAGCCGAGGATCTGGAGCTGATGCGCCTGATCGACGCCGAGTACACGCGGCATCCGTTCGATGGATCGCGCCGCATGCGGCATCATCTGGCAGGCTCCGGCCATACGGTCAATCGCAAGCATATCCGGCGATTGATGCCGTTATGGGCATTGAAGCGATCTATCCCCGTCGTCGGACCTCGCCGCCGGACGCGACGCATCGTCGGTATCCGTATCTGCTTAACGGCTACCAGGTGAGCCGGGCCAACGAAGTCTGGAGCGCTGATATCACGTATATCCCGATTGATCGCGGATTTATGTACGTGTTTGCGGCGATCGATTGGTACAGCCGTCTGGTGATCGCGCACACGCTGTCGACGACGATGGATGTTGGCTTCTGTCTCGATGGATTGCAGATGGCGCTATCGACGGCAACGCTGGTGATCTTCACCACCGATCAGGGGTCGCAGTTCACCTCGCGGGAGTTCACCGATCGGCTGCATTGCGGAGGTGCGGAGGGATCCAGGTCAGTATGGATGGCTGTGGTCGCTGCTTTGACAACATCGTCCAGCGAAAACAAATTGATCTCTCGACCATCAACATCATAAATAGATCATTTCGACTGATCGCGACCGCAATCCTGCTAGGGATTTCACTCACAGTCTCGTCATAGGGATGGGGAAGCATCGGACACATGACAGTGGCGTGCATCGCCTACAAAAAGCTCGTGGCTCCGGTCCGTAGCCGCGTTGATAATCTTATTGCGTTGAACCCGAAGATAACAGAATAGCAGCAGATGATTCCTCCGGGAACCTTGAAGCCGGACACGCGGCTGAGGCTCTTCATGATTGCGGCAACGTGGGCCGTTCATATCGACCGAAGGGAACTCGGTCAACCGTCTGAAAGCATATTCCGTTAGGAACGTCGGAGAATCGATGATGCCCCGGCAGGCGCTGTTTGCCCACACCGGTTGAACCTCCGTGACGTATATTCAGTGGACGTCGGCGCCCGACTCCCCGAGCCGGACGAAATGTTATTGTTCAGGTAGTACGCATGAGAACGTCGGACGAACTTTTCCATCTTATCAAATCGCTTACCAAGTCGGAGAAACGATATTTCCGTCTTTTCACCTCGATCCAGCAGGGGGAGAAGAAATACCTTCAATTGTTCGACGCGCTGGAGGGGCAGGAGGAATACGACGAGGCCGCCATCCGGAAAAAATTCAGCGGCGAGCGGTTCACGCGCCAGCTCAATGTCGCGAAAAAATATCTCTACAACCTGATCCTCAAAAGCTTGAGGGTGTATCACTCCGATTATTCCGCCGGAGCACAGGTCAGGGAGTTGATTGCGTCCGCGGATATTCTCTACTCCAAGGGGCTGACCGATCAATCGGCGAAGATGGTCGAAAAGGCGATCGCGCTGGCGAGAACATCATCTGCCCTGGTCCCTCTATTGGATACTCTGCAGCGATGGCCCCGATATTCACCAAAGGAGCGCCCGTCCGAGACGACGATCGACGCCGAGTTCAACGGGCGGTACGAGGTGCTGGATCAGATCCGTAACCTGCTCGATTATGGAAGGCTGGAGCAGAAGATGAACATGGCGATGGGAAAGGGACACCTGCGCTCGCCCGAGGAGGCGGAGCTTCTGGAACGATGCGTCAGCGATCCCCTCCTCCTGGACCCCGCCAATGCCCGTTCCCCGAAGGCCCTCATCGGCTTCCACAACGTTCTAAGCCATTATCACTATGGTCGCGGAAACCTGAAGGAATCGCTCCGATTCATCCAGCAGCAGATCGAATTTCTGGATGGAAACCCGACGCTCCTGATCGGCAATCTCGCTTCCTACCTCAGCGCTCTTCACAACAGCGTCCTGATCAACCGGCAGTTGCTGAATTTGGAGGGCTACCGGCAGGCGATGGAGAAACTCCGTTCGGCGCCCCGATCCATCATGGCGGGGAGCAGGCTCATCAACCCTCAGGACCATGCGCTGGTCTTTGGAGCCATCTACACGGCGCTCCTCTGCGAATGCGTGCTGCTGGGAAGATTCGAGGAGGGAGCGGCCCTTGCGATGGAGATCGAGGAGGGACTGCGACGCCACGGCCCTCATATCGCCGAGTCGAGAAAACTGGTGCTGTACAGCAATCTCGTGATGATCTTCTTCGGGCTTGGAAATATTCCGCGAGCGCTGGAGTATGTCAACAGGATTTTATCGGGGCCGGAGCCAGATGCCGGCAAGCAGATTTATTATCACGCCCGCCTCGTTAATATCATCATCCATTTCGAGCTTGGGAACCTGGATCTGATACCATATCTAGTGCGATCGACATACAGATATTATCGCAAACAGAATATCATGTACCGGTTCGAGTCGAAAACGCTGGAATTTCTACAGACGCTCCCGCGAATATATTCCAACGATGATCTGATGAAATTGTTCGAGCGATTTCTCCGGGAACTGATCGAGCTTTCCAACGATCCCTACGAACGGGACATGCTACGATATTTCTACTATGTCGAATGGCTGGAAAGCAGGATTGCGCGACGTGATTTCACCGATGTTCTCCATTCTCACATCTCCGGGCTCCCCTTCGTAGCCCGGTTCGGAGATATGGCCTGACCGCGCGACAGACCTTTTCCGGCAGCTCCAAACGCACCGGGATCGGGGAAGCAGCCCGGAACTTCCGAGCCTAGCCGGCCGGGCACCGGGTACACCGGATATCATCACCGTCATGATCTACAATCGTGCTTCCTGTCCATCGATGTGAATAGTGTCCCCTTCCAGGGCCACATTTGATACCGCGGAAACATGCGTGGGATACTATGGTCGCGCGATCCGGCGCGCCTCGAATCATGGGGAAATTCCCGCTTTGCGCGTTCTGGGACGCTATGTTCCAGGGAACTTGTGGTTTGATGTCCCCTTGCCACCACCGATATCTTTATCCCGGAAATAACAAGTCAGGCTTTGTTGGCGGTACCCGCCCCCCAAAAAATCTAATGATACCGGAGCACCAACGATGAACAGAAGGTTAGGAATTGCACTTGCACTCATACTGCTGATCGGCACCGCCGCAAACGCCCAGACGGCCTCGTGGAAATCGGTGAGCCCGCCCGGATTCGACTATCTGACCGGCGGCATCGATTTCCCGTCGCGCGATACCGGGTTCGCCGTTTCATTCCCCTCCACCCAGGGCACCGACAGCTACATCCTGCAATCGACCGATAAGGGAGAGACATGGGCAAAGCGGCAGATCGAAGGCGTCACGCTGTACGATGTCAGATTCACCAGCCCCTCCACCGGGTTCGCGGTTGGAGAGAATACGAACTGCGGGTGTGGCGTGATCTACTCCACCACCAACGGCGGAGCGACCTGGACGCCGCAAACGTACTCCTCCACGGGACTCCTCTACTCGATCTTCTTCACGAGCGCATCCAAGGGGTTCATAACGGGATCGAACGCGACGCTGCTGAAGACCACCGACGGCGGGAAGACATGGAACCCCGGCTCCCCCAACGTAGGCCCCGACATGGACCCCCGGAAGATCTTTTTCGCCACCCCGATGGTCGGCTACATGATGGTAGCGCTCCAGTCGCGCGACTGGACCAACGTGCTGATGAAAACCACCGATGGCGGGGAGACCTGGCACCTGATCCTGGATAACGGCGACAATACGGACAGCAAGCCGACCTACAGTAGCATGTTCTTCACGAGCGCGACCGTGGGCTATGCGACCGGCCGCGAAGGGAACAGCAAGACGATCTACAAGACCACGGATGGCGGATTCCACTGGACGAAAAAATTCGCCGCCGCCGGACCATCCATTTTCCTTTCGATGGGAGGGATTCAATTCCTGAATGACAGTCTCGGGTATGCGTCCGGTGACGAGGGAACGATCGTCCGCACGACCGATCGCGGTGAGACATGGAAGCGGGAGCCTAGCGGCACCAGCACCGCACTGCCGGCGATGAAGTTTCTGGATGAGAACACCGGCTTCGTCGGCGGGCTCTTCGGAGCGCTGATCAAGCGGAGCATCCCGCTGGTTCCCACCGCGAAATTCTCGGTCGGCGAGCTCGATTTCGGGACGGTCGAAAGCGGATCGAAGGATCTGTCGTTCACCATTTCGGCGGAGAACGAGCTGGGCGTGACGGTGGAAGCGATCCGTATCCAGGACCCGCCGGGAGTAACGGGAGCATTTTCGATCGTCGCTCCGACCAGCGCCTCGAACATCAAGGTGCCGCCGGGGAGCCCTCTCACCGTCACCGTCCGTTTCACGCCGAAGCCGGGAGGGGCTGCGGATCAGCACTCGACGCTCATGATTCAGACGGACGATCCTGCCCGTTCCGCCGTTTCGCTCCTCCTCTTGGCGCAGCAGGGAACGGCGCCCAGCCCCTCGGCGCTGCTCAGCGCATCGACGCTCGATTTCGGAGGCGTGCCGGCCACCGGATCGAAGGAGATGACGTTCACCCTCTCGGCGGCGAACAGGGCTGGGCTCCGGATTGATTCCATCTACATCGAGCCGAAGGGATCAAACGGCGATCATTTCACGGTCATCTCCCCCACGGAGCCGTTTCCGATGGCCGTGGCGCAGGGAACGCCTCTCACATTCCGGATCGCCTATACGCCGACCAGCGCCGGCACATCCTCCGCGGCCGATCTCGTGGTGAAGACCAACGATGCGTCCAAGCCGATGCTGACCGTAGCGTTGAAGGGGGAGGGAATCACTCCGCCCGCCTCCGTCGATGACCGGGACGCGACCAGCGCGCCGCTCAGCCTGCGAACTCTTCCGAACCCGCTTGCGGGGACCGGACAGATTATTCTGAACATCCCGACGCCGGGCCATGTGAGCGTGGCGCTATACGATCTGCTGGGCCGTAGAATCGGACTGCTGCTCGATGGAACCAGCGAAGCGGGGGCCCGGATCATCCCTCTCTGTATCGATGACCTGCAGGAAGGAGTTTATTACTGCATCGTTTATGCCGGAGGAAGGAGCGCGGTTCAGGAGATCACCATCTCCCGATAGCGCGATAACTCCCCGACCCGCTCGATACCCGATGATCCACGAAAGCCCCGTCTCCCCTGACGGGGCTTTCTTCTGCCTGCCATCCAACAGTCCATCCGGCACATCCCCGTCACGACGTTCCTCCGGCTCCGGACGGAGGCTGCATATATCGGTCAAAGATGCGATCTTGTCATCCGTTGATCCCCGAGGCGCAGCCGGAACTATAATGGTCCCCGAAAATAGGTGTCTCATTTTCATTGACAGGTACCCGCCACCGCGCCAAGACATCCTGCTACTCCGAGTTCGTCGACCGCTTAGCCTGTCGGAGAGCGAGCTACGATGGCGGGCGTGAGAACGATCGCTGTGATTACTGTTCGGGACCTGGCAACGGGGGTAGCCCAAGTTCCTTCAGGAACGCGTTGTGCTTTGCCGTTGACTCCCGAACCTGCTTTTCGATCTCGACCAACTCCGTATGCGTGGCCGACAGATCGATCTCGACTTCCTGCTCCGCCGTACTGATATAGCGCGTGATATTGAGGTTGAAGTCGTTGGCCTCAATCTCATCCATCTCCACGCGCCGGGCGTACCGCTCGATGTGGGTCGGACGCTCCCGGTAGGTGTCGATGATCTTCTCGATATGCTTGTCCGACAGGTAGTTCTGTCGCTTCCCCTTCTCGAACTGCTCGGCCGCGTTGATGAAGAGGACATCATCGGGCTTCTTGCATTTCTTGAGCACGAGGATGCAGACCGGGATGCCGGTCGAGTAGAAGAGGTTCGCCGGCAGGCCGATGACGGTGTCGATGTGCCCGTCGTCGAGGAGCTTGCGCCGGATCTTCGCCTCCGCGCCACCGCGGAACAACACGCCGTGCGGCAGGATTATCGCCATCACGCCATCCTCCTTGAGGTAGTGGAACCCGTGCAGCAGGAATGCGAAATCCGCCGCCGACTTCGGCGCCAGCCCGTAGTTCTTGAAGCGGACATCCTCGCCCAATACCTCGGTCGGCTCCCAGCGGTAGCTGAACGGCGGGTTGGCGACCACGGCGTCGAAGTAGGGCTTCTTCGCCGGGTTCGTCTCGCGGAGCATCTCCCAGTCGTTCGTCAGCGTATCGCCGTGATAAATCTCGAACTCCGAGTCCTTCACCCCGTGCAACAGCATGTTCATCCGCGCGAGGTTGTACGTGGTGACGTTCTTCTCCTGCCCGTAGATCTTCCCGATGCCGTGCGGGCCCATGCGCTTTCGAACATTGAGCAGCAGCGAGCCCGAGCCGCAGGCGAAGTCCATCACGCTGCCGAGGTGCTTTCGCTTGCCGCTCTTCGGCTCCTGGCTGTCGAGCGTGACGATCTCGGAGAGGATGTCCGAGATCCGCTGCGGCGTATAGAACTCGCCGGCCTTCTTCCCCGAACCCGCCGCGAACTCGCCGATCAGGTACTCATAGGCGTCCCCCAGCGTGTCGCTGTCCGTGGAGAACTCCGCGAGGCCCTCGGCTATCCTGGTGATGATCGTGCAGAGCTTCGCGTTCCGGTCCGCGTAGGTCTTGCCGAGCTTGTCGGAGCCGAGGTTGATCTCCGAGAAAAGCCCGGCGAACGTGCTCTGGAACGATTCGTTCTCGATATACTTGAAGCCGGCCTGGAGTGTGTTGAGCAGCTCGCCGTCGTGGGTGCGGGCCATGTGCGCGATGCTTGCCCAGAGGTGCTCGGGGCGAATGACGTAATGCGCCTTGAGCCGCATCTGCTTCTCGAAGTCCGCCACGTCGCCGGGGTTCTGCTCGTACCAGACGGAGAGGGATGACCGCCCGCCGTTACCAATGAAGTTTGGGTCAGGGTAGTCACGCCCGAGCTCCTTCTTCGCGGCCTGCTCATAGTTGTCCGAGAGGTACCGAAGGAAGAGGAACGCGAGCATGTAGTCGCGGAAGTCGTCCGCGTTCATCGCGCCACGGAGCTGGTCGGCGATGGCCCAGAGCGTTCTGCCGAGCTGTTTCTGGTTTTGGTCAATCATGGGTTGGTTCTTTGTGGGGCGGCTTCAGGAACAAGCTCGGGAAGTGCAAACTGGAAACGATTAAGAACATCATTGAGTATTCTGCGAAACAGCTCTTTATTGTCGTCCACCATCTCAACCGGCTCGTTGATGGCGTACTTGCCGTGGCTCAGCAGATTTAGTGCGCGGTTGTAGAGGGCTTCGTCCTCCAGCCCGGCCAGGCAGACCCTAAGGTCATCGTGGCCGAGAAAACTCGCCGTCTTCTCCAGGATGCTGCGCAGGGCATTGAAGTGATACGTGTAGAGGGTTCCTGCCTCCAAACATCTCCGAAGCTCAGCAAGGATCGCCACATGATGAAAAAAGGGTGTATCTCCAGTGGACTGTAGCGTGAACACTCCTTCGGAGGTCGGTCGGTGCAGAAAATACCGCTTGGTGGTTACTTTCTCCTGGCCCTCTCTGGTTCTTCCAAGCTCATTGCACATAACGTTGAAGAACAATGCGTGGTGGGAGGAGAAGACCGTTCTGAGCGGATCTGGATCGCCATTGGTGCCTCGGCGAGTTGCGGCTTTTCGGATAAGCGCTGCCAGATCACAGGCAAGGGCGATGGCATTGTTGTCGTCCAGCGATGAGATGGGGTCATCGATGTAGAGGTGCTTGACCCACTCATAGGATGGGTGTCGATCAATGACCCGTTCGCAGATCGCCATGAATATGCACCAGATGAAGATTCTCTCCTCGCCCCGGGAGATCTTGATCCGCTCTTCATCACCTTTGCGAAAGGTCACCACCCACTTGTCGTAATCGATGTCAAAATCGAAATCGGCGTAGCGTGACAGGTAACCCGCAATCGATTCATCCAGTGCAAGGTCTCTGAGACCATTGAAGAATGTCGATTTCTCGTTGATCGTCAGATGCCGATCCGTATCACCATCGAGATCGTTATGCCAGACAAAGAGATCCTCGGTATACGCATTGAAGTAAAGAGTATCTGACGTCCCTCCACCTTTACGCTTCCCTTGGTCCTTGAACTCCATCGACAATCGCGTCTTCCCCGTTCGATTGTACGCGTACAGCAAGACACAGTCGATATCGTTGACGTCGCTGCGGAGCCGTTGCGCGAGCTTCGTCAAATTCTTGTACGGATGGATTTTTGGCGGAGTGCTCATTGCTCGTTGTCCTCAAGCGATGGGAAGAGCTGTTGCAGCAAGCCGCGCTTGTGCGCCTTGAGGGCAACGAGTTTCTGCACCTGCGCGGCAAGCCGGGCGTCAAGCGCGGAAAGACAGTCGGCGATTCGCTGCTGCTCGGCAAACGTTGAAGGGAGTGGAATCTCGAAAGAGCGAATTTGACCGAAGTTCAAACCCTGCCTGTTCCCGCCGGCTTGGAAGCTATCAATCTGATTCTGTCCATGGCCAGAAATTAGATACTGGTTTAGCAGTCCGGGGCTTAGCTCGTTTTCGTTCACGCGAATGATGCAAACATGCTGATTGACGTTGCCGCCGACGATTCGAACATCAGCAACGGCACTTCTGCCAATCGACGCGCCCGTGATGTTCAGAAGGACGTCGGAAACCACTAGTTCGGTAGCATCGAAGGAACTGTGCATTTCTTCGTCGATATACGCGACGTTGTCCAATATCAACTCACCCCATCCGACATTCTGGCTTCGGATGAATGGTCGACCATGTGTCTTGTAGTTGCTCTCGCCACCGAGTGGGGTAATCCCGCTACCAATTTTGGTGGTCAACGGTCCAAGTTTACGCAGATCCCACTCTGGCGCATCCACAAACTCCGGGAAGCGAAGACGTGGCACAGTTTCCCCGGGCTGAGGAAAAAGCTGCTGCATCAGCCCTTGTTTGTGCTGCCGCAGGGCTTCGAGCTTCCTGCGCTCCGCCGCAATCAGGTCGTCCAGCGAGCCGAGACAGTCGGCGATCCTTTTTTGCTCATCACGATCTGCTGGAACAGCTATAGGTACAGCATTTAGAATTGTGACGGACAGCCCGGGCTGTGCCTGTCCGGTTGCGAAGCGGTTGAGCTTGCGTATTTCAAGCGCGTAGTAGAGCCAATGGGTATCGATGCCGGAGGATGGCGTAGCGACTAGGGCGTGTTCTGTCGCGTGAAAAAAACCATCGAACAGATTGACATTGCCACACAAAGCTCCTTGCCGGCCGACAAGAACATACAAACCGTCATGTGTGTAGGTCTTCACAAAGCCACGAAGCCCGTTTCCGCCGTAACACGGGAAGAAGCCATCCTTCTGAACATCGAAAATATCAGAGGCACGAACAAAGTCTCCGGCCTTCATCTCGCACACTTCGCCGAGCGAATGCTCCTCCCACTCCGGTGCGACATCAAACTCAGGAAACCTCAGCTTCGGCACCAAAGGCGTTGGAGTATCTGCCGTCATCGCATCCCCCCATGCTCATACCCGTTAAGCCCCGAGATATCCCGGCCATGGGCCCGCTTATTCAGGAGCGGCACAAGGTCGGCCATGAGCGCAAGCTCCCGCTCGCGGCGTTCACGCCAGCCCAGGCCGAGCGGCTCCATCAGGTCGGTAAGCTGCTCGCCGTCGAAGATCATGCGCAGGAGGATCGTCGTGACGAAGCCCGAGAGCGACTCGGCCGTCAGCCCATGCTTCCGGGCGAGACCTTCGATCTCCCTGGCCCGCTTCTCCTCCTTGAACTTCTCATAGCCCTTGCGGATCGCCTCCTCATCAAGCCCTTCCCCCTCGTTCAGTGATCGCACGTACTCGGTGATCTCCTCCCGCTCGTCGAGGAACTTGGCGTCCGACTGGATCAGGCCGATGAGCTGCTCGCGGCTGATCCGGAGCTTCCCCGGCTCCTGCGCCGAGTACTTCGCGATCAGCTTCATGATATAGTCGTAGTCGATGTCGGCGGAAGCGAAGAGGACGAACTCGAAGTCGAGCTGGTCGACCTCGGGGTTGGCCGGCTTGCCGTCACCGCCGGGCGTGCCCTGCTGCTCCCTGAGACGCTGGGCGGTTTCGAGGTAGGCGCCACGGAAGGCGCGGAGGTCGTCCTTGGGGAGGACCTGCTCAATCTGCTCGCGCTGCTCGTCGGTGAGGTCGGTGTACTGATCGAGCTGGGTCTGGAGGCGCTGCACCTCCTTGAACCGGTTGATGAACTGGGCGCGGGCGTCATCACCCTTCAGGTTATTCACATGCTCAGGCTTCGCGTCCACCCCCTGCGACTGCATAAACTCGGCGAGGTCTGCGACAGCCTTCTCGAACTGTTCGATGATGACCGGCGCCTTATCGACCAGCCAGATTTCCCGGGCATTGTCGGGCTGGGCGCCGGAGAAGAGGGCGATGGCGTCATCGACGCTCTCCTGCTGCTGGCGGAAGTCGAGGATGTGGCCGTACGGCTTGGTCGCGTTGAGGATGCGGTTGGTGCGGCTGAACGCCTGGATCAGGCCGTGATGCCTGAGGTTCTTGTCGACGTAGAGCGTATTGAGATACTTCGCATCAAAGCCGGTGAGGAGCATATCGACGACAATGGTGATGTCGATCTTCTCGGCGCCCTTGCGGGGCAGATCGCGATTGGGGAACTGCTGGTCCTTGATGCGCTGCTGGATGTCCTGATAGTAGAGATCAAAGTTGTTGATCTCGTGATTGGTGCCGTAGTGCTGGTTGTAATCGGCGATAATGGCCCTGAGCGCGGCCTTCTTCTCCTCGGGGTCGTGCCGGTTGTCATCCTTCTCCTGCGGTAGATCCTCCTGGATCTGCTGGACATCCTTGTTCCCCTCCGCGGGGGGCGAGAAGACGGCGGCGATCTTGAGCGGGACGAACTCCGGGTCGGCGCCCTGCCGTTCTCCCTGGAGATTCTTAAAGACCTTGTAGTACTCGATGGCGTCGTTGATCGAGGCGGTAGCGAGGAGCGCGTTGAAGCGTCGGCCCGCGGTCGCGGCATCGTGCTTATCGAGGATGGCCTGTGCGACCGCCTTCTTGGCGAGTGTCTGACCAGGTCTTAGGGGAGAGGCTTCCGTTGGCTTGTAGTAGTCGACATGGAAGCGGAGGACGTTCCGATCCTCGATCGCGTGCGTGATCGTGTAGGCGTGGAGCTGCTTCTGGAAGAGGGCTTTGGTCGTTCGAAGGATGGCGACCTCTCCCTCGATCAGCGTGACGTTCGCGTTCTCCTCGAAGATCGGGGTACCGGTAAAGCCAAAGAGCTGGGAGTTTGGGAAGAACGCCTTGATGGCCCTGTGATTCTCGCCGAACTGCGAGCGGTGGCACTCGTCGAAGATGAAGACCATCCGCTTGCCGCTGAGCTGCTCAAGTCGCTGCTTGAACGTCGATCGCCCCTGAGCGATGTTCTGTTTGTTATGCTTGCTATTCTCGTCGAGGGCAAGCCCGAGCTTCTGGATCGTCGTAACGATAACCTTGTCCGCGTAGTCGTCGGAGAGGAGGCGGCGGACAAGCGCCGCGGTGTTGGTGTTTTCCTCGACGCAGTTCTCCTGGAACCGGTTGAACTCTTCGCGGGTCTGGCGGTCGAGGTCCTTGCGGTCAACGACGAAGAGGCACTTGTGGATCTGCTCGTTGCTCTTGAGGAGCGTCGAGGCTTTGAAGGAGGTAAGCGTCTTTCCCGAGCCGGTCGTGTGCCAGATATAGCCGTTGCCGCAGTTCTGCTCGATGCAGTCAACGATCGCCTTGACGGCGTAGATCTGGTACGGCCGCATCATCATGAGCTTCTGCTCGCTGGCAATGAGGACCATATACTTGCTGATCATCTGGCCAAGCGTGCACTTGGCGAGGAAGTGATCGGCGAAGTCGTCGAGGTGGGTGATCTTGGTGTTGTCCTCGGCCGCGAACTGGTAGATCGGAAGGAACCGTTCGTCAGCGTCGAAAGCGAAATGCCGAGCGTTGTTGTTGGCGAAATACCACGTGTCCGTGCGGTTGCTCACGATAAACAACTGGACGAAGCAGAGGAGCGTCCTTGTATAGCCGTTCCCCGGGTCGTTCTTGTAGGCGACGATCTGCTCCATCGCCCGCCGCGGGCTGATCCCCAGCGTCTTGAGCTCGATCTGAACCACGGGTACGCCGTTGATCAGGAGCATGACATCGTAGCGATGATAGCTGTCGTCGGTATTGATGCGGAGCTGATTAACGACCTCGAAGCTGTTCTTGCACCAGTCCTTGATATTGACGAGGGTGTAGTTGAGCGGCGTGCCGTCGTCACGGATAAAGGCCTCCCGGTTTCGGAGCAGGCGGGAGGCTTCGTACACATCTGGTGTGACGATCTCGTCGAGGAGCCGCTGGAACTCTCCGTCGGTGAGCTTGACCCGATTCAGCGCTTCGAAGTGCTCCCTGAAGTTCGCTTCAAGTGATAAGCGATCGCGGATATCGTCGCGAATGGCGTACTTGAGGCTCTCCAGCTTCCTGATGAACGCTGCTTCGAGATCCGCTTCGCGGACGACCGGCGGTTTCTTGTTCGCTGAACGGTTGTAGGAGAAATCAGAGCGAGTCACAGTCAAGGACCAGATATAGTATTTCAGGAAATGCGTTCGCCATCTTCCGATGGGATTACGACTTCGGCGATAGTACGAGCGTTCCCGGGGAGGGAATCACCACCTCAGTGGCTCCCCCACAGTTCGGCGCGTTGTCGCCAGATTCAAGCATGGAGATTAGTAACGAGCATGGCAACTCTATCGGGAAGTCAACTACGAAAGGTGTAGCAGCGCGGCTCTGAGTCGAGTCCGCCTGACTACTCATTGAACTGCACTCTCTTTGCAGGTTATCAGGCTTTCTTGCGTGCTTTTACCTCACCTAAGGGGCATAACATACAGATTTGGCGCGAACAGTGGCAATTGAAGAAGCGGTTAAGGAAGCGCCGGTTGCTACAGTCATCGAAAGCGATCTCCACTACAATAGAAAGCCCGAGGCTGTACCGCTGACTAAGGAAACCTTCTTTCTATCCCTATCATAATACCATGTCACCAACATCCTTTGTTTGCTTCTGCAAATAATGCGACAGGTTGGCGTCACACTGACGCGTCGGCTACGATGTGGAACATCGTGCGATACTCTCGTGAATGGGAGCGTCCCAGCAGAAGTTGATCGGCAATCGAGAGCTTTGGCGGTCAGCCAAAGGTTGGAACATGCTGTTGCAGATAGACTGTCAACCGATCAAACGGGAGTAATCAACACTGGTTAGACGCTTAAATAGTGCTAGGGTGAGGGTGGCAACATCTCGCAAATACATTACTTCCTCCGCAATCTATTCGGACTCCCACTTAAGTGTCAATTGTCTGTGCACGCAATACAATGGCTGTCGAAGTAGAGATTACTACCATACAGAAAAGAACAGGCAGTGACCTGAGCCATCGCAACGATGGCCTTTGATTGGCAACCATGGGGGTATTCCTTATTTGTGTACGATGCAATTTGGGGTGATCAATCTACATTACAATGATAGAGAGATAAATTTATCATAATAACAGTCAGCAATAATGATCTATTGGATGATGCTATGTTATCGTGACATGCCAGCGTTGAAAAGCCATGATACTTCTGAATATCCCGCGATCGCGATACGAGATTTCTTGCTCAGTCGCACCATCGTTATTACTGTGACTTAAGGACTTCCTTCGTCGCGATTAACACTCCATCAGAGTCATACATGCTGAGGATATATGCGCCAGCAGCCAGATTGCCACACTCCCACAACGCTTCCCCCCTCCACGATTCAACGACCCCACGTGCCACCGATCGACCGCTGATATCGTGCACTTCAAACCGTTCCGGCATCCGACGCAGGTCGCCACGCCACGCAATGTGTACCTCATCCCGCGCTGGCAGCGGCCACACACTGATCGCCGAGAAATGACCTTCTCCGGCAATAATCTCCACTCCAGCAGACGCATCTCGCGGTATCTCAGGCCCCCCGGCAAGTATTATAGCGATCCCTGCATAGTTGTTGTATTGAAAGCTCCCTTCCAGAACATCATCCCAGCCATCCCCGTTCACATCTCCGGCGGATTGCGCCATGCCAAGCACATAGTAACCACCGATTCCTCCCACCGGATCGAACTCCGCCGCGTAATAGCAATCGTACTGAGCATCGGGACCATTGGCGCCTCCACCAAACCCCAGCAGCATCGCCGATCCACCCGGGCTGGGGACGTAGGCACCAAGCATCCCATAACGGCGCCCCTTGTCGTTGATAAATCCCAGTTGTTCCAGATCGCTCAATGAGCTGAACTGATATACCCCATCGGCATCATTCGTGTCCAGGATGCGTGTGTGATAATCCTTCCCTGCCGATGAGCGATACAGAACGATGCGTTGCCCGGGCGCCGGGAGCGCCAGATCGAGGATACCATCTCCATCGCAGTCGAGGGCTTTCGCGAACAGAGCTGTCGTTCGCCGTTGCGGCACGACGCGATCCGGATAATTCCACGACCACGGAGATCCATCCTTGCTGAACCAGAACTTGATCGCGGGATTCTTCCCATCGTTGTAATCATCGACGACTGCAATATCTGGCCTGCCATCACCATCCCAATTCCCGATAAACATATGATCGTAATCTGAACCGCCATTGATATCACCATCATGCAAAATGACCGTTGGCGTATCGACCTGAAAATGAGGTCCACCACGATAAATCCAGATCTCCGGATGGCGATCGACTGATCCGTTACGAATCACACCTATGTTATAGAGAATTAATTCATCAGCACCATCCCCATCAAGATCAACGGCTTGGGCATCGGATATACCTACAAATGCATGTGCAGGCATCTTGCGTGGATCGAGAATCAGCGATGGAATTGTATCCAGCCTGTTGTACTCACTGCGAAATAAATATAATACATAGGGAAAATTCGTTGACCCTCTCAACGTATCGATCGTGTACTTTGAAAATCCTACCGCCTTATGCCCTGTCCCCCAGAAATCACCCACAAGTGGATGACGTGTCATCCCGGAGCTGCTGTCGAACACCCATACCGGTGTCGTGCTCAACGTGCCGGAATCTCCCTTGAATACACGCCATTGACCGCTTATCCCTCCGTAGGCTGCCCACGCCGAGTACCCCGTGCCGAAAATGTCCCCCAAACTCCCGATTCCGTAACCCGCATTCTCATCCCTCTGCTTGCCCGTCATCGTCCAGATGCGCCGCAGCAGCTTCGCGTTCGGATTACGCGTGACCGTTGAAGCCGGCTGCGCATACACCATAGTGCCGACAAGCAACAGCATCATGATTACTGCTGCTGATAGATTTATTGCTCTCTCTTGGTTGATATTCATTCACCTTGCTCCGTTGTCGACATTGTCAACCATCATCGTTAGATCCAGCATTTCCAAGCCCGAATTGCACGTGTATACAGGCAATTAATTGATTTGTGAAAATCGTCAGGAATTACCTATATATAACCGACCGCAGTATCGTAAGCAGTGCAAGTTTCATGGATACCCCTACTGTATAAATGAGGAAGCAGAGCGAACTGCCTCACAAATAATATAACCCGAGGGTGCCGATACTGCGGCTCTCCTTCATCTAGCCAATCTCGAGCTCACTCATGTCGCTTTTGTGACATTATGATCTACTCGTGATTGTTTGTCGTCCATGTAGGCGATTGAAACAAGGCTATCAGATAGAGCCTAGAATTGGGAAGATCCGGAGTCTATGATTCGGCAAGTCTCTTTCTAACACGTTCGGCAATATCAGGAACAGGATCGTTTACCATTTTTGCAAGAATTTCCCTAGGTGTTTTTTGATTATAGGCTATTCCTCTACGAACAGCCTCATTTTCATCTTTAGATAGCAATTCACGTATTGATGGCTCAAGCCTGCGTTTTTTGGCAACGGTACATCGCACACGCCAACTATCATCCTTTGCTAAGACCATCAATACTGAAGTAGGAAGAGTTTTATTAAGGGTCACAGCAAAACGCATATCTGGATCATCGCAGTACTTTAAAAGCAACTCATGCCACAAGATTTCAGGAGCTTCCTCCCAGCTCGAGCTCTCATTAAGCTCAGAATCATCGGTCTCTATAAATCGTATAAGTTCCTCGATTGTCTCAATCATACTATCCTCCAAATAAATCACTTGAAAAACATGTGAATGTATCAAAAAAAACAGCAAATCAAATAATCAGGTTCCTATTGACAACTAAACTACCATCGGCGAAACCCGGTGGTCTTGCTGAACGTCTTCAGATCAAGGTGGGTGTCGATATATGGTCACTCGTCGCCCCGTATCTAATATTGATGGAAGAAGATGCTCCCCAGCGAGAGTATCCGCTGCGCGTCGTGTTCAACGCCCTGCGCTGGATCGTACGAGCCGGCGCTCCATGGCGGATGATGCCGAATGATCTACCGCCGTGGCCGGTCGTCTATCAGCAGACACAACGCTGGCTGGCGGCGGGTGTGTTTGAGCAGATGGTACAGGATCTGCGCATGCTTTTGCGACTTGCCGAAAAGCGCCATATGAACCCAACAGCGGCGATTTCGGATAGAAGGAGAATGATTTGAAAAAACTTCGTGAGAGTGATAAAACCGTTAGCCCGCTTAATCGGCATGCCTTGATGCATGGTAAAACTCCAGGCTATCTTACTGAAGAGAATAGCCTACGCGCAGCGCAATAGCACTACTTCAATTTCTCACGGAACTGTATAACGCTTACATACACCTTCCCGAGCACAATGAGCAAAAAATAGAATGAACAGGTCTCGATACTTCGATGGAATCACGACGCTACGCGGAGCGCATCAACGCTATCGCCTCTTGGCAAAGAAGCTCCATCCTGATGCCGCGACCAGTAATACGGAATGGTTCAGAGAGATGGCCGAACTTCCCACGACAACGTATCGCCACCCCCGCCCGTATCGGTACCACCTGAAAGTCACCGAATCGGAGCAAAGGGGGAGCTTCCCCGTGCTGTATCGGACCTCGCCAACGCAGCGGGGTCCGTCCTTGCAGCCTGGCTCAAAACTGTTCTTCGGTAGGGTGGATGCGGTCTTCAGAGTAGTCGCTGGGCATCCGGCTGGCCGGATGCCGGACTGATTGACTCGATCACACGACCAGCCTTAAAGATTACCAATACCTGAGACACAAAGGCCGCAAGATATGGAGCGCCAATGATTCCAACGTCTATTGGATGCTGAGTTCTGTTATCTTTGGATGTGATAAACTATAGTTCGAGAGTGCGCGGAAGTTTGTGTAATAGGGAACCGGGCCATATCCCAGTACCTTGCATCGGTGAGCAACCGATGCGACACAACCGGAGAATCGAATGTCGAACGAACTCTCAGAGGACCATCCGAAGA
>JBDSJW010000274.1:0-4998 GCA_039917235.1 Kapaibacterium sp. (SeqCode)
CGCGGGAGAGCACCGACGCCCCCGGCTCACGGTCTCCGCAGAGATACTTCTGAAGATTCGAAGGCTTCATGCTGATTGCTTCCGCGAATGCCTTCACGGAACCGCTGGCAGTGCCAAAGCGAACAACCCCGAATAGACGTAGTCTTTGACCAGGATTCATGGTGCGACAAAATAGTATACAATGATAGGATTATCTTGCACGGTTTGATATACTTTCATATATTTAAACGTAAACCCTTCGACAACTCTTCGACAACCAAAGATATGAAAACATCCAAACTTGATCTCCACCGACTACCGTACCGTGGGATATTGGCTGAAATCGCTCGCGAAGATGGAGTTGCCAGGCAGGCTATACAGAAGCGGGCTAGGAAGGGAGACCCGGAGACGCTGGCAAGGATCGATGCCAAGAAACGCACCCGGGATGGGAAGCTGAGAGAATATAATAATACGCTTCGATCCAGATAGCGCTCGATGAGCAGGCCCCGGCCTTTTTCTTTAAGAATCAATTCCCAACGCTTTTTCCGCCGAAACCATCTGTATTCCCGATGGTTGTGATGATGACTACAATGATACACTTCAAAATTTCACCGATATACGCATCTACACTGGCAGCGAGTGGCCGCTGACCAGCCGGAGTTGAACGCCGGCGCGGGGTGGTTCTGCCCCTGCGTCCGGCGTTCCTCCGGGGCCTTGTGCCCCGCGGGGGAGAGAGCCAGCCAGATCGCGGTTTTCAGGCCGGCAGCGCCGTCCGCATGTATTTCCGCTCCCTCGGCCACCGGGTGGCTCCCGGTGGAACTGCGGATGCAGCGCGCGGGCCGGAAACCGCGCCAGCCGGACCGTGGTGGTCGGCTCCGGCGTGCCGGGCGTTCCTATCTTGGGAGAGACAGGGACGCCCGGTTGTTTTTTTATTCGATGAAGAATCGTGGCGGCGGGGATAAACATGCACGGGCCGGCCGATAGATATCAGCCGGCCCGTGCCGCGAATCATGTTCATCGGTTATCAGTCGTTGGCCGGTCCATCGGATCGCGTCGCGACGCCATTGTTGATATTCTCCTCCAGCTTGTCCAGCAGCTTTATCTCGTCGGTAAGCCCCGCGTTCTGCAGGACGGTGTTCTCGATCATCGCAACCCCCTTAGCCCGCCCGATCGCATCAACAGCCTCCTTCTTCTTCCCCTCGCTCAGGAGCGTGCAGCCATCACGCAGACCGAAATAAATATTGGTGAGCGCCACGGCCATCCGCATCCCGTCGTGCGTGTAGAACTGGGTCCCCGGCTCCATCCCCGCCGTTCCGGTGTGATGAAGATCGGCATGTTCCGCATGCGTCCGGCCGCCGATATCGGTAAAACTCAGATCCCCCGAGGCCAGTTCATCCCCCGGCTGGAATGCGAGCGGGCCATCGCCATCCTTTTCGTAGCGGAGGATGATGGCGCCGTGGTTCGAGGAGAGAAACACGGTGGGAACGTTCAACTCCGCATCGTGGCTTCCGGGCGTCCAGGTCGGCAGGCCGTAGACGGCTTTTAGCTTCATGCCGGGGGGGGTGGCGATCTTCACATGCAGATCGTACACCAGCGGCGTCACCAGATAATCAAACTCCTTGTCGAAGACCGACGCGATCTTCTCCGGCGATTCGAGGAAAAACATATTCGCCCCACGCGCCTGCGATACCTTGTAGGCAATATCCTGACCGAAATTCGATCCCACGCCGAACAGGCTCAGGCCGATATTCTTCTTCGAATATTCCTGGATCGTCCCCAGGAAACTCCCCTCGTTTGTGATCCCCACGTTCGGCTGCTCATCGGTGAAGAGCATCATCCGTTTCATTGCGCCGGCGCGCGCGGGAAGGTTGTCCAGTTGCGTGTAGCCCATCACCATGCCGGAGAAGAGATTGGTCCCCCCCGTCACATTGATACGGTCGATCGCGGCAAGGATAGCGGCGCGACGATCGCCACGGGTAGCGGGGAGGATCTGCTCCGCCTGATCATCGAATGCAACAAGCAGAATTTCATCGTCGGCGGTCAGCTTTTCCGCCAGCTTTTTCAGCGCCGCCTTCACGGCAGCCATATTCCCCTGCATCGATCCGCTCCGGTCCACAACCACCACAAGCTGAAGATTGGAGCGCTTAAAGCCCTCGGACTGGACATTGGAGTTAAGGCCAAGATGGACGAACAGCGCGTTCGATTTGTCGTCGATCGTGGGAGCGTAGCCGTAGCCGAGCGAGAGGCAGAGCGGCTCGGTGCAGTCGCCGGAGGGGACCGGGATATCGTGCTCGCTGTAAAGACCCTCGGGGGAAAAATCGAGAAATTTCGGAACGGAGCCGGCGTTGATAAGCTGCCGCGCGTAGCCGATATCCTTCGCGCCGCCGATCGTGGCGCCAAGCGTTGTATAAGTTCCCACACTACCGGGCGCGGACGTATTGAAGAAGGAGCCGCCGCTGGACGTCCCCAATGACTGAATGGTCGTCAGGTTTGACGGAGTGATGTCCCATCCTGACTCCGCGGTCGGCGTGGCGGTTCCGATCTTCGTTGCCGGGACGGAACCGGCTCCGGCCTTCATATCCCGTTTCGTGGTGTCGCGCGCATCAGCCCCCTGCGCTGAAAGGAGCGACGGCATCATCAATAATCCCAGCGCGAACAGAAGAGAAAGATTGTTCCGAAGTCGCATGGTCATCATAATCATATCCCCGGCATAAATGGAATTAAACCTCACGAGGCAAAGCGAGTTGTGAAAGCTCCATTACGGCGGGCGGCCGCCGATCTCTCGCATGCAAGCGCTCGATAAACTAGATTGCAGACGACAAAGCGGATTGGATGTAACGCGGCGGTAAAAAGTTTGGCCGGACGAAACCTGGCACCGTAGTTTTACGCATGTCGAAGCCAGCTTCAATTATGATACAACGATACGATCGATTTCTTCTCGCATTCCTTTCGCTGCTGATCGCCGGTTTCTCCGTCGCTATCGCGCAGCCCGCCATTCCGGCCGGTGAAGCGGTATGGCCGCCGGAGTTATATACCGGGGAGAATGTGATAACCGTGACAATGCCGGCCGGCATCCGGGAGATACGGACCGTGCAGACAGCGAACGTCAGAGTGGAGGGAGCGGGGATGGTGGACTGTCGCAAGCAGTATCCGCTGAAGGTCTACGTTTCCACCGCCAGCCAGACCGTGGTGCTGGATATCACCATCATCGACTGCAACAACCGGCGGATCAGGCGCCAGCTTGCGCTGCCGACCACATGGCAACTGGACAACAATCGCTATGGCGCCGTGGAGCAGATGAAAACCGCCTGCCGCGATTTTTCCGTGCGCGCAACCGGCGCGGAACCGATCTACCTGGATTCCATCTCGGTCGATGATCCCCGGCTCCGGCTTGAACTTCCCAGCAAACTGCCGATCCGCGTCTTTCCCAACGAGAATTTCTCCTATACGGTCTGCTTCACGGCCGATTCCACGACCGGTATCTTCAAATTCCCCGTCACAACCTGGATACGCCGCCCCTATCCGTCGGGCGGAAAAACAACCTACGCCGTCGCCGATTCCGGCGTGGTCCGCGTGGTGCAGAGGAAAATCCCGCCGCCGCCGCGCGTTGTGCCGCCGCCCGATACCATTCAGCAGATGGCCCCGCCGATAGCGGAGGATACCATCACCGACCCCACCACATTCCGTTCCGTGGCGGTGCCGAATGCGATCATCCCGCCGGCTGGGCATTTCTTTGTGGGGGATTACGATTTTCTGGGGCTTACGGCCGGCTACTCGCTGGACGATCATCTCATGGTGATAGCGGCGGGGGCACTGCCGACGCCGGATGACTGGGGAGGGCTTCATCAGGAGATCTTCGGCGCGTATTCAATCGGGTTGAAGGTGGGGATGCCGCTGGCGGAAGATCTCAACATCGCGGCGGGATATCAGTGGGGACGGAGCGTGTACGATCAGGTGGCAACGCCGTTGCTCGATTCCAGAATCACCATCAATGCCCCGTACGGCGCCATCAGCTACGGCGATGACGACAGCCGTATCTCGGCAACGTTCGGCTACGCGTTCAAGCATCACAGCAAGCCGGACCAGAAGCAGGAGTTTGATGAGAACGCGACGTTCTTCGCGGTTGGCGGCGATGCCCGGATCGCGAAACACTGGAAGCTGGCGGGGGAGATCGTCACGGTGGAATCGCTCGGCGTAATTCCGATCGTCGCATCGGCGCGATATTTCACCAACCGCTACGCCATCGATTTCGGCGTGGGCTACGTCGGCATCGCCACCGGCGATAACGCCGCGCCGAAGATTCCGCTGGTTCCTGTATTGAGCGCGATTTTCGTTTTCTGAATTCCGCGCGGATTTTCGATTGGAGCGGTTTGAAACCGCCCCCTACGCGACACAACGTATCGCAACACGACGTTAAAACATCACATCCGCGAAATCACTTCCAGCGCGTCTCCCTTCACTTCCATATCGTAAACCAGCGGCACGCCGGTCGGGATATTCAGATCCATGATGCTCGTCTCGGTGTACTTGTCGAGCTTATAGAGAATCGAGCGGAGGGAGTTGCCGTGCGCCACCACCAGCACGTTTTTTCCGGCGCGGAGATCGGCGGCGATATGCTCGTTGAAGTAGGGCATCACCCGATTGATCGTCATCTCCAGGCTCTCCCCCTTTTCTCCCGGCGGGGCGATGTTGAAACTCCGTCGCCAGATATGGACCTGTTCATCGCCATAGTTCCGCGCGGTCTCCGCCTTGTTCAGCCCCTGAAGATCGCCGTAGTGCCGCTCGTTCAGCGCGACGTTCCTGATCATTGCCATCCCCGGATGCCCGGCCGCCTCCAACGCAATCGTCGCCGTGTCGATGGCGCGCCGCAGCTCCGAGGTATAGACCACGTCGATCCGCATGCCGCGCAGCTTCTCGCCGGCCCGCCGCGCCTCCTCCCGACCCGCTTCCGATAACGGAACATCCTCCCATCCGGTAAAACGATTTTCAAGGTTCCACTGCGACTGGCCGTGACGGAGA
>JBDSJW010000275.1:0-4509 GCA_039917235.1 Kapaibacterium sp. (SeqCode)
TTACCGACGGGCTGGTCATCTGCATCGAGCCGATGGTAAACGCGGGAACCTACCGCGTATCGACGCTCGACGACAAGTGGACGGTGGTCACGCAGGATGGAAAGCCCTCGGCGCATTTCGAACATACGTTGGTAGTGCGCGAAGGAGCGGCGGAAATCCTCACGAAGCTCCCTGATGCGATTCTGCATCAGTGATTGATGAGCTTCAGAGTAGTCATCGTAAGAGGTATATGTCCAAACAGTCAGCAATCAAAGTCGATGGGGTCGTCTCGGACATCCTTCCGAACACGACATTCAAGGTGAGGCTGGAGAACGGCCACGAAGTGCTGGCGCATGTCTCCGGCAAGATTCGCATGCATTATATCAAGATCGTGCAGGGGGATAAGGTTACGGTGGAGCTTTCGCCGTACGATCTTACCCGGGGGCGGATCACTTATCGCTATCGGTAGCCGAAGCAACACGCTATAAACTGAGAATACAGAGATGAAAGTACGATCGTCCGTCAAGAAAATGTGCGATAGCTGCAAGATCGTCAAGCGCAAGGGAGTTGTGCGGGTGATCTGCAAGAAGACCCCGAAGCATAAGCAGCGTCAGGGTTAAGCGTCCTCCGTTGAAAGCAGACGTGATCGCGCAGAAAGAGATAATAACGATTGAACCAAGGAGCAATAAACGTTGGCACGCATCGCAGGAATTGATCTTCCGAGAACCAAGCACGCTCGCATCGGCCTTACCTACATTTACGGTATCGGACCGACGACCGCGCTGAAGATCCTCGATAGCTCGAATGTCGATCCTTCCAAGAAGATCGGCGACTTGAGCGATGAGGAAGTCAATCGTATCCGCCTGATTATTCAGAATGAATACAAGGTGGAGGGAGCTGCCCGTAGCGAGATGCAGCTCAACATCAAGCGTCTGATGGACATCGGCTGCTATCGTGGTCTGCGTCACCGTCGTGGGCTTCCGGTCAACGGACAGCGCACCCGGACGAACGCTCGTACCCGCAAGGGACGCCGCAAGACCGTGGCCGGCAAGAAGAAGGCCGGTAAGAAGTAGTACGGCCGGATCAGCCTTTTCCGCTGGCAGTACAGGCCCGCCGCATAGGGCGGTGGGCCGGGGCGGACGTCGTGGTTCCCCAATGAGCATTTGAAATCCTTTAGAAAGCATGGCTAAGAATACCCCGCAGAAGCGTAAGAAGAAAGTCGTCGCCGAGGTGAACGGCAAGGCCTTTGTCAAGGCGACATTCAACAACGTCATCGTGACGGTCACCGATATCTACGGCAACACGCTGAGCTGGAGCTCCGCTGGTCGCAACGGGTTCCGTGGCTCGCGCAAGAACACGCCGTACGCGGCTCAGGTCTGCGCGGAGAATGCCGGGAAGGAGGCCTACGACATGGGGCTGCGCAAGGTTGATGTCTTCATCAAGGGACCAGGTTCCGGTCGCGAGGCCGCTGTTCGCGCGCTTCAGCAGAACGGCATCGAGGTGCTGACGATCACCGATATCACTCCGCTGCCGCACAATGGCTGCCGTCCTCCGAAGCGCCGCCGCGTATAACGGACTGAGGATGGAGAGGGCAGCGGGCCGGCATTGGTTCGGGCAGGTTGCTCACGCGGTTGGTCAATAAATCAAGAAACGCGATATATACTCTCAGAGAACTTACTCTACGTTTATGGCTCGATATACTGGTGCGGTTTGTAAACTTTGCCGTCGTGAGCGGCAGAAGCTCTTCCTGAAAGGGGCGAAGTGCTACACGGAGAAGTGCCCCGTTGAGCGCCGCAACTATCCGCCGGGACAGCACGGCGACAGCAAGCGTCGCGCGAAGGTGACCGAATACGGCATCCAGTTGCGCGAGAAGCAGAAGATCAAGCGGACGTATCGTCTGCTCGAGAAGCAGTTCCGCCTTTCGTTTGAGAAGGCAAACCGCCAGCGTGGCGTTACCGGCGAGAACTTCGTGAAGATCCTTGAGAGCCGGCTGGACAACGTTGTCTACCGTCTCGGATTTTCAACCTCCCGCGCCGGTGCCCGCCAGCTTGTGCTGCATCGTCATCTGAGCATCAACAACCATGTTGTCAACATTCCGAGCTATCAGGTGAAGGCCGGTGATGTGATCCAGGTGCGCCCGAAAAGCCGCAAGCTTGATACCATTCACGAGTCGATGAAGCGCGTAAGCGACCGCCATGTTCCGGGCTGGCTCCAGCTCGATAAGGCGAATCTTAAAGGAACCTTCCTCAACATGCCGGAGCGTGCGGATGTGCCGTTGAACGCCAACGAGCAGCTCGTCGTCGAGTTATATTCGAAGTAAGCCCGAGAACCTCCCCGTCCCTGTGGCGGGGAGCCGATGATCGGCGGGCAATCAGTGGGGATGCGTTGCTCAGGTAGCGCATCGTTGGTGAATGGCCCGCCGGACGATACCGTTGCTTACGAACGTACCCAAAAGTTCCAAGAAGAATCGAGAGGTTACCTTGACAGAGCAAATCACTGCGCCGATGAGTTCGTTCATGCAAATGCCTGAACGAGTGCAGGTTGATGATTCCACTCGCAACGAGACGTTCGGACGTTTCGTGCTGCAGCCGTTGGAGGAGGGATATGGCGCGACGATTGGCAATGCCTTCCGCCGCGTTCTTCTGGCCTCCATCCCCGGGTGCGCGATTTCCGCCGTTCGTATCGATGGCGCTCTTCATGAGTTCCAGACGATCGAAGGCGTCAGTGAGGACATGGCGGAGATCGTCCTGAACCTCAAGGAAATCCGTATCAAGCAGCTGGACAAGAAAGCCACGAAAATCGCCTTTACGGTGACCGGCCCCGCCGATTTCACCGGACAGGATATTCAGAACGCGACGGAGGATTTCCAGATCCTCAACCCCGAGCATCATATCGCCACCCTCTCGGATGGCGTGACGCTCAACGTTGAGCTCCGGATCAGCCGTGGCAAGGGCTACGTCCCCAGCGAGGAGAATTATCAGCCGGATCAGCCGATCGGCACAATCGCGATCGACTCGATCTTCACTCCGATTCTCAATGTCCGCTACTTCGTGGAGCCGACCCGCGTCGGTCAGAAGACTGACTATGAGAAGCTGACCCTTGAGATCACGACCGACGGATCGATCACGCCGGAGGAGGCACTTGCCACCGCCGCCAAGATCCTTCGCGATCATATCCAGCTCTTCCTCAACTTCGACGCTGAGGAGACTCAGATTGCCGAGGAGGAGGAGGCCCAGGAAGCGGAGGTCAACCGCGTTCGCCGGATACTTCTTACGCCGGTGGATGAGCTGGAGCTCTCCGTTCGCTCGCATAACTGCCTGAAGGCCGCCAACATCAACACCATCGCCGACCTGGTTTCGCGCCAGGAGAACGAGATGCTGAAGTTCCGCAACTTCGGACGCAAGTCGCTTGCGGAGCTTACCGATATCATCGACGAGTTCGGGCTGACCTTCGGCATGGATGTCGACCGATATCTGAAGATGGATGAGTCAAACAGCGGGCGCGAATAATCAGGGGAGCGTCCCTGCGAACAGCTAACCGATTTACGAACACTCTTCGGGCCGCGCTAAATCGCGGTCACCAAACCGGGGCAGGGATGCCGCCGGGCTCAATTCTGGATGACCCATGAGACATAGAGTAGAAGGAAGGAAACTCAAGCGGACCGCCAGCCATCGCAAGGCGCTCTTGCAGACACTGACCACCTCGCTGATCCGCCACAAGCGGATCAAGACGACGGAGGCGAAGGCAAAGGAGGCCAGCCGGTTTGCCGAGGCGATCATCACGCGGGCAAAGCGCGCTCACCTTGCGGAGCAGGCTGGTGCTGTTCCTGATGTTCATGCCCGCCGCATGGTTGGTCGTGATATTCATGACAACGCGGTGCTGCGCGAGCTCTTCACCGAGGTTGCTCCAAAGGTCGCCACTCGTCCGGGGGGATATACCCGCGTCGTAAAACTGGGCCGGCGCCTTGGTGATGGTGCCCGCGTCGCGATCCTGGAGCTGGTGGATTACAACATGGAGCGCGACGACAGCGCAGCCCGCAGCCGTTCCAAGAGCGCCATCTCCCGTGCCGAGCGCGTGGCCCGCAGCCGCGCCAAGCAGGCCAAGACGGCGACTCCGGCTCAGGAGGCCCCGAAGGCGGCCGCTCCGGCCGAGGCAGCTCCGGTTGCAGCGGCTCCCATCGAGGAGGCTCCGGTGGCCGAGGCAGCTCCTGAAACCGCGCATGATACCGCCGTCACGGACGCTCCGTCCGAACCGACCGGTGATGTCGATACGGGGAACGAGAGCGAGGCAAACCCGGCGTAATCCGGGTTCGGGAGGGGGAAATTCAAGGCAGTGGCGGAAATCCCCGGTTGGTGAAAATTTGTTTTTTGCGTTCAGCAAAATTGTCGTATGCTTGCGGAAGCCTCTTTACTGTTCAGTAAAGAGGCTTCTTGGTTCGTCGGCCCTTGATTCTCATCTTTGTCGGTATTGTTTAGGTTGATGCAAACCGCTACTCCGCCTAGTTGTAACAAGCCGCCCGACCATCTATCA
>JBDSJW010000276.1:0-3121 GCA_039917235.1 Kapaibacterium sp. (SeqCode)
CCGCGGCGTGGCGCAGCGGAGCCTGGAACGGGAGCTTACGCCGGCGCGGGCGATCATCGTCACATCGATGCTCTTCGCGGTTATTCACCTCCAGCCGATCAACCTGGTGGTCCTGTTCGGTCTGGCATGCTTCCTGGGATATCTGGCCTGGAAAACCGGAAGCATCTTCCCATCGATGCTTGCCCATTTCTTCTTTAACGCGGGCTCCCTGCTGATGGCATATCTCTTCAGAGATGTTGCCGACAGCACCAATTCCGCGGCGGCGCATCAGGCGACTGAATCGGTGCTTGTAAAGATGCTCCTCCCCGCGGCCATATCGATCATCATTCTGTTGCAGGTTATCGGCTGGCTCCGCCGGCTGCCGGCGAAGAGCCACGAGCCTCACATCGACGAGCCGGCGCCCGATGCCGGCAATTCCTAATCGAACAATCCTCCGAATCAATTATCATAGATGGACGCTTCAACCAGTACACTACCGACCATAACATTGAAGCCGCGCGAGGATAGACGCCTGCGGCATGGGCATCTCTGGGTGTTCAGCAACGAGATCGCGAAGGTCGATGGCGATGCACCCGCCGGCACGCTCGTCACGGTTGCCGCCGCGCATGGGGCTCCGCTCGGCGTCGGAATCTACAATCCTCATTCGCTGATCGCGGTGCGGATCACCGGCGGCCCCGGCGCTCCCCTGGATGCCGAATGGTTTCGCTCGATGATCGGTCGCGCGCTCCGGCTCCGCTCCGGCCTCTTTCCCGGCGGGCGGACATACCGCCTCCTCCATTCCGAATCCGACGGGGTGCCGGGGGTGATCGTCGATCGGTTCGATGAGGTGATGGTGGTGCAGACCGCGGCCTACGGGATGGAGGAGCGCCGCGAGCTGCTTTACGACGCGCTGATGGAGATCGACGGAATCCGCGGAGTGGTGGAACGGAACGATCACTCGCTCCGCTTGCTGGAAGGGCTGCCGTCGCGCGTGGGCGTAGTGCGCGGCACGGCCGATCCGCAGATCATCGATGACGGGGTTCTCCGCTACCATCTCGATCCGCTCGGCGGGCAGAAGACCGGATTCTATCTGGATCAGCGGGCCAACCGGATAGCCATGCGACCGTTGATGGCGCGCGGCAGGGTGCTGGATCTCTTCAGCAACAACGGCGGCTTCGCGCTTCACGCGCTCCACGCGGGGGCATCCGAGGTGATCGCCGTGGAGAGCTCGGCGGGGGCGGCGGTGGAGATTGAGCGGAACCGCGAGCTGAACGGACTTGGCCCCATCGATGTGCGCGTTGCCGATGTTTTCTCGGAGCTTCAGGACCTGCGCCTGCGCGGCGAGAAGTTCGATTGCGTCATCGCCGATCCGCCGCCGTTCGCGCGGTCGAAGAAGAACGTTGCGGCGGCGCGGAAGAAATATGTGGAGCTGTTCTCCGGATCGCTCCGGCTGCTGGCGCCGGAGGGGACCGCGTTTCTGGCGACCTGTTCGCATCATATCATGCGGGATACGTTTCTGGAGATCATCAGGGAATCGCTCTTCCGATCGGGACGGAGCGGGATTATCCTGGAAGAACGTGGCGCCGCGCCGGACCATCCCATCCATCCGATGATGCCGGAGACGGGATATCTCCACGCGGCCATCCTAAGAGCCGGGAGTTGATGGAACGCTCGGCCGCGCCGGGAATGCTACGAATCGAAACCCCCGGGGCCGATCCGTCGCGAACTTCTATATTTGCAGCCGTCTTCATTTCTACACTTCCGAATTTCCATTACCGACAATGCTGGATATCAAGTTCATACGCGATAACATCGACGCCGTCAGGGATAACATCGCCGCCCGTGGAATCAAGAACGCCGATCCCGTTCACGTTGTCGATCTCTACCAGCGGCGCGTGAGTTTCCTCCAGGCGCTGGAGAACCTCCGCGCGGAGCGGAACGAGACGGCGCAGAAGATGAAGGGGAAGCTGGAGCAGGAGGACCGGGCGCGCCTGATCGATCGCGGTCGCGTGCTGAAGGAGGAAATTGCAGGGCTTGAGGGGAAGGTGGAGGAGCTTGCGGCGGAGCTTGAGATTGCGGCGCGGACCATCCCGAACATGACCCATCCGTCGGTTCCGGCCGGCGGTGAGGATGAGGGGACGGTGCTTGCGCATATCGGCGAGCCGCGCCAGTTCACATTTGAGCCGAAGGATCATCTGGAGCTTGGGACCGAGCTTCACCTGATCGATTTCGAGAGCGCCACCACCGTCAGCGGCGCCAAGTTCTACTATCTGCTGAACGAGGGGGCGCTGCTGGAGTTCGCCCTGATCAACTACGCGATCTCCAAGCTGCTGGCCCGCGGCTTTACCCCATACCTGACCCCCGATCTTGCCCGCACCGATATTCTGGAGAAGATCGGCTTCAATCCCCGCGGCGCCGAGACACAGGTCTACAACGTGGCCGAGACCGATCTCTGTCTGGTCGGGACCGCGGAGATCACGCTTGGCGGGCTGCTGCACGATCGTATCCTCAGAAAGGAGGAACTCCCGATCCGCCTTGCCGGCTTCAGCCACTGCTTCCGCACGGAGGCCGGTTCGGCCGGTCAGTTCGCCAAGGGGCTCTACAGGGTGCATCAGTTCAGCAAGGTGGAGATGTTTGCCTTTGCCACGCCGGAGACAAGCGAGGCGATGCACGAGGAGATGCGCGATATCGAGATAGAGATATTCACCGAGCTTGGCATCCCCTTCCGCGTGGTCGATATCGCCGCCGGCGATCTTGGCGCCCCCGCCTATCGGAAGTTCGATCTGGAAGCCTGGATGCCGTCGCGCGGTGGATATGGCGAGGTGACCAGCACCAGCAACTGCACCGACTTCCAGAGCCGCCGTCTCCACATCCGCTATCGCGACGGGGAGAACTCCATCAGGCTGGTTCATACGCTCAACGGGACGGCGGTGGCCGTTCCACGCGCCATCATCGCCATTCTGGAGAACTACCAGCAGGAAGATGGAAGCGTGATGATCCCGGAAGTGCTGCGTCCGTTCATGGGAGGTCAGGAGGTGATCCGAAAGGAGAAGCCGTGGACGCGCGCGTAAGATGATGCTCTATCGTCGTCGTGGATCTATCGATCGTTGTCGTCGATCGATAGATCGTTGTCGGGGCAGGT
>JBDSJW010000277.1:0-12547 GCA_039917235.1 Kapaibacterium sp. (SeqCode)
GGGTCGGGCGGGCTTCTCGGCGTTGTCCATCTTCACGATCTTATCGAGGCGGGGCTGAAATCATGAGGCGGGCATATCTCCCTTCACGGCTTCCGGCGCGGGCCGTCGGCATCATCATTCCGCTGGCTCTCCTGCTGATTGCCCTGGGGCACTTCACCGGCTGCGCATCCAAGCCGGAGGCGCCTCGCGAGGTGATCAACATCTCCAAGGATGCTCCCGAGAACGAGTCGTGGCGCACCACAATTCTCTTTACGGACTCCGCAAGGACCAAGGCGCGGCTGGTGGTTGGGCATGCGCGGAAATACGCAAGCAAGATGATCACCCTCCTGGACAGCGGCGTCTATGTGGAGTTCTACGATATCGACGGGAGCATCAGCGCAACGCTGATTGCCGACAGCGCCCGCGTGGACGACAGGACCAGGGATATGGTGGCGTACGGGGCGGTCCATGTGCAGAGCGACCGGAACAAGACCACCGTTGATACCGATGAGCTGAACTGGTCCAACGACCGGCGCCTTCTCCATTCCGACGCGCATGTGAAAATCGTGGACGGGCTGCGCGGGCGGACGCTGGAGGGGAAGGGCTTCGAGAGCGATGAGGGGTTGAAGAACTACAGGATATTCAACGCGTCCGGAAGGACGACGCGAGGCCAATAGACGCCGTGGCGCGGCTTCGTTCAGCAGCGGGTCGCCGTCGTGGCAATCACATTCACTTTCTGATTTCAACTCATGCGCAAGACTATCATTGCCGGTAACTGGAAGATGAACACCAACCGTTCATCCAGCATCGCCCTTGCCGATGCGATCGTCGACGGGTTACGCGGGGAACATCTCGGCGATACCATCGAAATCGTCCTCTGCCCGCCGTTCGTGTTCATCCCGCTTGTCGGGGACCGGATCAGAGGGGGGCGCATCAGGCTGGGAGCGCAGACGATGAACAACGAGCCGTCCGGCGCGTTCACCGGCGAGGTTTCGGGGGAGATGCTTCGGTCGGTGGATTGCTCCCATGTGATCGTTGGACACTCCGAGCGGCGCACCATGTTCGCGGAGTCCGATCTCGACGTCTGCTACCGCGTCAACGCCGCGCAGGAGGGGGGGCTTGCGCCGATCATCTGCGTTGGAGAGACGAGCGCCGAGCGTGAGAAGGGGCTGATGAAGGAGGTTGTGGAGCGTCAGGTGCGGGCCGCGCTGGATGGGATTCTGGAGTTCGCGGCGCGGACATGCATCATCGCCTACGAGCCTATCTGGGCCATCGGGACCGGCGAAAACGCCACGCCGGAGCAGATCGCGGAAGCGCATGCGTTTATCCGCGATACCATCGGCCAGATCTATACGCCGGAGCTGGCGGAGGATATCTCCATTCTCTACGGCGGCAGCATGAACGCCGCCAACGCCGCATCGATCCTTGCATGTCCTGGAGTCGATGGTGGTCTTATCGGCGGCGCATCGCTTGATGCCGCGGCATTCGTCAGCATTATCCGGTCCGCCGCAACGCGATAATCATCGGGGACGGTTTGAAACCGTCCCTTCCCGGTTGCAGGGGCGTGGTATTGCAGGGGGCAGGGGCGGTTTGAAACCGCCCCCTACATAATTATCATTGATATGCCGACAATCATTCTTGACGGAAACAGCCTGACGATCGATCAGGTCGCGCAGACAGCATACGACACATCCATCACCGTCGATCTCTCGACGCAGGCGGTCGGGCTGATGAACGATTCCCGTCGCGTGGTGGATGAATGGGTGGACCGCGACGCCGTGGTGTACGGCATCACCACCGGGTTCGGGGAGTTCGCCAATGTGACGATCGGCCGGGAGGATCTGAGCCGCCTTCAGGAGAACCTGATTCGCAGCCACGCGGTGGGCGCCGGGGAGCCGATAGAGCCGGCGATCATGCGGGCGATGATGGTGCTCAGGATCAACGCGCTGGCGAAGGGGTTCAGCGGCATCCGCGTGGATACGGTGCGGACGCTGATCGAGATGCTGAACCGGAATGTGATTCCCGTTGCCCCGGCGCAGGGATCGGTGGGTTCATCGGGCGATCTGGTGCAGCTTGCCCATCTGGTGCTGGCGGCGATGGGGGAGGGGCGTGTCTGGCGCGATGGCGTGCCGGTGTCGTCCGGTCCTGAGCTTGAACGCGCGGGAATCGTGCCGCTGAAGCTGGGGGCAAAGGAGGGGCTGGCGCTGATCAACGGGACGCAGATGATGTCGTCGTTCGGGTGCATCGCCCTGCACTTGGCGGAACGTCTGGCGCGCACGGCGGACGTGATCGCGGCGCTCTCGGTGGAGGCGCTGAAGGGGACCGATCGCGCGTACGATCCGCGTCTCCACGCCGTCCGCCCACATCCGGGACAGGGGCGGGTGGCGGCCAACATGCGCGCGTTGATGGCCGGTTCGGAGATCAGGGAATCGCACCGCCACGGCGATGACCGGGTGCAGGACGCCTATTCGCTCCGCTGCATCCCGCAGATCCACGGCGCCAGCCGCGATGCCATCGATTACGTGACGCGGGTGATGGCGATCGAGATCAATTCCGCCACCGACAACCCGCTGATCTTCGCCGCCGACGGGGAGCCGATCGAGGGGGGGAACTTCCACGGCCAGCCGCTGGCGCTCTCGCTCGACTTTCTGGCGATTGCCGCGGCGGAGCTTGCAAACGTCTCCGAGCGACGGACCGAGCGGCTTGTGAACGGCGCGTTAAGCCGCCTTCCGCGCTTCCTGACGAGCAATGGAGGGCTGAACAGCGGGTATATGATTGCACAGTATACCGCGGCTTCGATCGTGAGCGAGAACAAAGTGCTGGCGCATCCCGCCTCGGTCGATTCCATCCCAACATCGGCCAACCAGGAGGACCATAACTCCATGGGATCGATAGCGGCGCGGAAGGGGCTGACGGTGGTGCGGAACCTGGCGAGCGTGCTGGCGGTGGAATATCTCTGCGCCGTGCAGGGGATCGATTTTCACGCTCCGCTGAAGGCGGGGGCAGGAGCGCAGCCGGCTCACGATCTGCTCCGGCGGCACGTTCCGCATCTGGATGAGGACCGCGCGATGTTCGAGGATCTCCAGACCGCGCAGCGGCTGATTGAGAGTGGGGAGGTGCTTGCGGTGGCGGAAAAGGGGCTGGGGGGAGAGGTTCGGTAATTTTTTTTCAAACCCTGCGACACTTTGAGATTGAGCGGGTCTTTCGTTCTATATTTGGACATAGTCCAAGTAAATTCGCACTCCCAGAAGATCGAGCTGTCCGGCTTCCCATACATGGCCGGCGTTCGTGTGGTGCGGATGATCAATCCCATTTCCATTGATCCGGACTGAACAGCTATGAAGCCGGGAATCCTCCTTCCTCTCCTTCTGGCGGCCGCCCTGAGTGGCTGCACAATCTGCAACGGCGATTCCATGGTGGCGCCCGTTCCGCAGGAATACAGCGGCAGCAACGGGTATGTCATCCACAGGATCAGCGGGCCTCATGTGACGGTGGACTGCGAGAAATCGAGCGTGGAGTTTGCCGATGCGTTCGGTCTGCAACGGGCAATCAGGCTTGATATCGGAAAGCTGGATGGGAAGGCGATGATCCTTCTGCTGGCGCTTCCGGGGAATTCCACGAGCGAGGGGGATTTCAGGTGGGTGCCATCGGAGAAATCCTCCCCGACCAACGCCTACCTGACGATCGGCGATGGCGAGGAGGTGGTCTACTCATCAAAGGATGGGATGACCCAGATTGAAACATTCGGATCGATTGGCGAATACGTGAGCGGATTATTCTCCGGGACGATCGAGGATAGCGAGCATCATGAGCTTGCGATTGACGGCAGGTTCAAGGCCGTGCGGGTGGAGTAGACGCATCCCGAGACGTCCCCGATATCCTCAACTCAAACGATTCCGTCATGCTGATCCCCCGGAACCTTCCCTCCGTCGCGGTGCTGATCCTCCTTTCCTGCACGGCCATGCTGCGTCCGGTGACCGGCGGCGCGCAGATGACATCGGGGGTGATCGGCGACCGGCCCAGCCAGATCACGACCCTCTCGCGGGATGGAGAGGTGCAGATCGCCTCGGCGGTGCAGATGGAGGGGGATGATGCGCTGGATGAATCCAGGACATGGCGATCGATCTATGATTACACATCGACGCTCCATCTCCGCGTGGGGATCGCATCAGCCACGGAACTGCGGTTCGGCTGCCAGTACGGGCACACGTTCGAGAAGATGGACCGTTGCTACCGTCTCGATCAGGGGATCCGCAACATCTCGCTCGGGACCAAATCAAGGATCAGGGAGATGGACTCCGCGCTGCCGGAACTTTCGGTCTTTACCAACCTCCGGCTCCCCGCGGGAACGGGGGATGAGCGGACAGGGACGGTGGTGGGAGGGCAGTTTCAGGCTGATTACACGGTGGGCGACGGGATTGGGCTGACGGGGAATGTCGGGTGCGAGTGGGAGATGTTCAGGCACTCGCTGCTCCTTACCTATACCGCGACCGCGGCGATTCCGCTCTTTGAGCGCTCCTCGCTCTTTATCGACCTTACCGGAGAGCATCCGGTCGGCTACTGCGAGTCGCACATCCTGGATGCCGGGTTCACGTATCGGATTTCAAGCAGACTGCAATGTGATTTCGCGGGGGGCATCGGTTATTTCGGTGCCGCGCCGACATATCTCTTCTTCACCGGGATCTCCTGCATCCCATGATCGGCCGCCGAATCTCGAAGGCCATATATGGCCCACATTCGGCGCATTTTTTTGAACAAATTTTTATTTGGATTCGATCTAAGTCCATATATAAGGTCTTGAGCTCGATAACGGGCCGTTCAACACGATTTAACTGCGTCCCGAGTGGGCATGGGAGCATTCTCCCGCCAGCCCGGTGGATGATCCTGTTCAACGGCCCGACGCAAATCCTTCTCCCAATTATCAAAGGAGCATCGGGAATGCAATCTTCTTGTCAGCGTACATCCCTCGTCGCGATTATCCCGCTACTGTCGCTTCTGGCCGTCACCCCGGGCCTGGCGCAGTCAGGGAGAATAGAGGGTCGCGTGGTCGATGCCGAGACACAGGAGCCCATCGCGGGGGCTTCCATCATGCTCGATGGAACATCCAGGGGGACGATAGCATCCCCCACCGGCGCGTTCACATTGTCGAATCTCCCATCGGGCGATCAGACGCTGGTGGTGAAGGCGCTCGGGTTCAAGGGGGATCGGCGGACGATTGCCGGGAGCGGTTCCGGGACCATCCGCGTCAGCTTCGAGCTGGTCTCCGAGCCTATCATTGGTGACGGGGTGACGGTTTCCACCGAGCGCTCCAGCAGCTACGTGCCGCATATCGGCTCCACGGCGACGAAGACGATGACGCCGATACGGGATATCCCGGCATCGATCGTTGTCATCCCGGCCATCGTTCTCAAGGATCAGGGGGCCACAACGCTCGATCAATCGATCGGCAACGCCAGCGGCGTTACGCAGAGCAGCCAGAGCAACTACGGCTTCTTCAACAACTACGTGGTGCGCGGCCTTCGTCTCCGCTTCCTCCGCGATGGGGTTCCGGACGGACCAACCACCAACGGCTACGCCCGAACGCTGACCGATGTGGATCATGTGGAGGTGCTGAAGGGGCCGGGTTCGGCGGTGTACGGCAGCAGCGAGCCGGGAGGGACGATCAACCTGGTGACCAAGCCGGCGCCATCGCATCCCGCTCTTTCAGTCTACCAGTCGGCCGGGAGTTTCAGCGCCTTCAAGACGGTGGTGGATGCCGGGGCGCCTATCGCGACCGATGTGCTGAACGGTCGCGTGAGCCTTGGATATCAAACCAAGGCGGGCTATCGCGGGCTGGAGAACAAGACGCTGGAAATCCTTCCATCGCTCACCTGGCTTCCCGCGAAGGACCAGACGTTGACGGCATCGTTTGACTACAGGAAGATCGATCTGGTGGCCGATACCTACGGCATCCTGCTGCGCGGACATTCGGTGCTGGACGTGCCGACCGAATCGCGCTACTACACGCCGTTCGGCACCACGAACCAGAAGGTGATCCGCGGGGCGCTGCTCCACAATGCCAGGTTCTCCGATGTCTTCTCGCTCCGCAGCGATGTCACGGTGCTGCATCGCGATCTCTACCTGCTTCGCAACGCTGGTGGGACGCTGGTGGGGGATACGCTTTCGGCGCGCAGGCTCCGGCAGCAGACCGATAACGCAACGGACGTTATCGCCCAGATCGAGCCGACGCTGAAGCTGACCACCGGGTTTATGGAGCATCTGATTCTGGGAGGGGTGGAGTTCAATCGCAGCTCCATCAAGGCGGTCAGAAGCACCGCCAATCTTCCGAGCATCGTCAATGTGGAGGTGCCGGTGGTGCCGGAGACATCGATGGACAAGCTGACATTCAAGAGGGATTTCGACCGCGATATCACAATCGGCCAGTACGGAGCGTATCTCCAGGATCAGGTCACGATCACCAACGGCCTGAAGGCACGGGTCGGCGCGCGCTGGGATCAGTTCGTGGTTGATGACATCCACAACACCGATACGCTGGGGGCTTCCCGCTCCGATGGGCGTCTGAGCGTGCAGGGGGGAATCGTCTATCAGCCGGTTGAGGAGCTTTCGTTGTACGGCGGCTGGGCGCGGGGCAATCTCTCCACGGTCTCCACGGAATCCAACCGGATATCGGAGCCTGAGAACTCCACGCAGATCGAGCTTGGAGGGAAGCTGGCGCTGCTGGAAGGGCTGTTCAACATAAACGCGACGGTGTTCGACGTGAAGCGGGAGAAGTTCAACGTCACGATCGGCACGGAACTGCTTCCGGTGGGCGCGCAGAGGACGCGGGGGCTGGAGCTGGATATCGCGGGGCAGCCGACGACATCGTGGGGCTTTACCGCCAACTACGCCTATTACTCCGCCGAGATCACCAGTAATCCCGCCGATACCGGCGCGATCGGCAAGCGTCCGGTGGGCATTCCCGCAAGCTCGGCCGGGCTCTGGACCAGCTATCGATTTACCGACGGATTTCTGAAGGGGCTTGGCTTCGGTGGCGGCGTAACCTATCGCGATGAGTTCTTCTTCGACGCTCACAATACGACAACGGTGCCATCCTATCTGACCGCCGACGCCACGGTCTTCTATCGCCAGGGATTGTACGAGCTCCAGCTCAACGTCAACAACCTCACCGATGCCGTGTATTACCGCAACGGCGTCAACGCCGGCGTGCTTCCGGGGGATCCCAGGAGCCTTCAGGCCAGCGTTCGTATCAACCTCTGATAGCGTCTCGTGGAGAGCCGGGGACGTTTAACACATCCCCCGACAATTGTCTCGCATATGAAAGCACTCCGTCGCCTGCGTGTCTCGTGCCGGTTTCCAGGCATGGTCGGCCGTCACGAGCACGCGCGAGGCGACGCCTCCGGCATAATCCTGTCGCTCCAACAAGCTTACCCTCTACTACTATGAACCGGAAGTTCTTCGCACTTCATTCATGGCTCGGCCTGATCGGCGGGATATTCATCCTGATTCTGACGCTGGCCGGATCGCTGCTGCTGTTCGTTCCCGAGATGGAGGGAGAGCCTCCCGCCGTTACCAATCCGCGCGGCGGCTCGCGGCTTCCGCTAGACACGCTGGTTGCCGCCGTCAGAGGGAAATATCCCGATGGTGTCATCTCCGGCATCCGGTCGTTTCCGGAGCGGGAGGACCTTCCCTATACGATCGCGATGAACCGCGGCGGGAGCCTGCGGATGGTTCTGGTCAACCCTTACTCGGGGGAGATCCTGCGCCTTAGCAATTTCGAGGAGACCCTGCCACGCTGGCTGCTGGCGCTTCACAGGAGCTTCTTCAACCGGCCGTGGGGGGAGCTGTTGGTGGCGCTGTTCGGGGTGGTTCTGCTCTTCTCGACGATCACCGGCGTGGTCTTCTACCGGCGCGCCATCCTCAACATTTTCAGGCACGGATTCCGGCTCAGGCCGCGGCATCTGATTGCCAACGTCCATACCACGGTCGGCGTACTGGCGCTTCTCTTCAATCTGGTGATGGCGGGGACCGGGATCTATCTGATCTGGCCGGTGTTCGGGAGGATTCTTGGGGGGGAGAAGCGGGATGCGCGCCCGGCGGTTGTGGAGCGGCGCGGATCGATCGACGCCATGGTGGCGGATTCGCGGCGTGCGCTGCGGGGTTTTCAGCCGACCGGGGTGATGTTCCCGCAGGGGAAGGAGCCGCTGGTCAGGGTGATGGGGACGATGCCGGGGACCTCGATCTTTCTGGGGGAGGGGAGCAGTTCGGTGACATTCGCGGCTGATGGGTCGGTAAAGGAATCGGTGGATATCAACGCCGCCCCCTTCAGTGTACGGCTTGACAAGATCATCCGCGCGGTTCATTTCGGCGGGCGGTGGCCGTTGCCGGTCCGGCTGCTCTATCTGCTGGGAGGGCTTGCGCCGGGCGTCCTCTCGGTCAGCGGATTCTTCCTCTGGCGGCGGCGGAACCAGCGTGGGGAGCGGCGCATCGACCATCTGCCGGTGGTTCTTCAACCGCGCGAGGAGCTGGTGGAGCACATATAAACTGATATCTGAACAATTGAATCGCCATCGATCCCGATTGCGGCGGCCTGAGGGGGACTGTCGCTGAGAGTGAAGGGACATCGGGGACGGGGGCGATTTGATTGGAGGTGAACCTGCCGGCATGGTGTTGTTCCGAGGCCGGCCGGCGGGGAATTCGGGGGTGGGGATGTTGTCGCGATTCCGGTGCATGGGTATGGAAAGGCCGGGCCGGAGACTCCATCGCGGCGGCAATCCCCCCCTCGACACCTCCTGTAACAGTTTTGGCAATCGAAAAATCGCCTTCCGGTTGTGTATGTGCGCCTTCGCCGCTATCTTTGTGGTTCTTCCTGAAAAATCAATCTAATTCTGTCCTTCTGACAGGGAGCAAAAAGAAGTGTTGACTCCAGAAAAGATGACGGTCTCGGCGAAAGAGTCGGAGGTCGAAAAGCAATGGTGGGTGGTGGATGCCGATGGGCAGACGCTTGGTCGTCTGGCATCGCAGATCGCCACGATTCTGCGTGGAAAGCACAAGCCGCTCTTTACTCCGCATATCGATTGCGGTGATTTCGTGGTTGTCGTCAATGCCGACAAGATCGCGATCGCAGCATTGCGCGCCGTGCAGAAGATGTACGTGCATCATACCGGCTATCCTGGCGGGCAGCGCCATACCAGCTTCCGGGATATGAATGAAAACCATCCGGAGCGGGTGATCGAGCTGGCGGTAAAGCGGATGCTTCCGAAGAATCGTCTCGGGCGCCGTATCATCACCAAGCTGAAGGTGTATGCTGGCGATCAGCATCCGCACCTGGCGCAGCAGCCGAAGCAATTAGAACTCAAGTATAAGTAAAAACGATAGGATCAATGGCACATTCCATCATCGTCGGACGTCGCAAGAACGCGGTGGCTCGCGTCTACCTGACGCCGGGCTCCGGGAAGGTCACCGTTAACGGACGTGAGTTCGAGAACTACTTCCCCGACGGCTTCGATCGTCAGCTTGTCCTCTCGCCGCTTCACACCGTGGAGATGGTCGATCGCTTCGATATCCATGCAAACGTGCATGGAGGCGGACATGCCGGCCAGGCCGGCGCGGTTCGTCACAGCATCGCCCGCGCCCTTGTGGAGATCGACGAGACGCTGAAATCGGCGCTCCGTCACGGCGGCCACATGACCCGCGATCCTCGTATGGTTGAGCGGAAGAAGTACGGCCAGAAGAAGGCCCGTAAGCGCTTCCAGTTCAGCAAGCGCTGATCCCGTCCGCCAACGCCAGCATTCCGATTGCGGGTTGACTCCTCAGAAGGTCAATCCGCAATCTGTATTATGGAGAAGATGTTCCGATGGACCTGGCGTCCGCCGGACCGCTCTTTCCAGGTTTCCCGTCAGTCGCATCAGTCAAAGTAATCGCGCATACCTCCCGATCGCTCGTGTGTGCCCGCCGGAAACTCCGCGGGTTGGCGAGCCGAGATGACGGAGGTAGAGGATGCAGCAACACAAACCCTTAATCAACGCAGAACATGCCGTACGTACAGATCGAAGACCTGCTGGCCGCGGGAGCACATTTCGGCCATCTTACCCGCCGCTGGAACCCGAGGATGCGCCCATACATCTTCATGGAGCGGAATGGAATCCATATCATCGACCTGATGAAGACCCAGGGTCTTATCGATGAGGCACGTAACGCCGCCGAGAAGATCGCGGCGGACGGCAAGCGGATTCTCTTCGTCGGCACCAAGAAGCAGGCCCGCGACGTTGTCCGCGTGGAGGCCCTTCGTATCGGCGCCAACTACGTTACCGACCGCTGGCTGGGTGGGATGCTTACCAACTTCGCCACGATCCGCAAGTCGATCAAGCGCCTTCAGACGATCGAGAAGCAGGAGAACGACGGGACGATCGACAACTTCACCAAGAAGGAGCGCCTGATGATCTCGCGCGAGAAGGAGAAGCTCCTCCGCGTGATGGGGGGCATCGTCGATATGAACCGCCTGCCGGGCGCGCTCTATATCGTCGATATCAAGAAGGAGCATCTCGCCGTCAAGGAGGCAAAGACGCTCGGCATCCCGGTGATCGCGATTGTTGATACCAACACCGATCCGGGCGATGTCGATTTCCCGATCCCCGCCAACGATGACTCGCTGAAGACGGTTGCGCTGATCACCAAGGTGATCGCCGACGGCATCGCGCTTGGACGCGAGGCCAGCCGCGCCAACCAGATCGAGAACATGTCCGCCGACGATCGCGAGATGAAGGAGTCGGGGACGGAGAATCGCGAGGATGTCCGTACCCGCCGTCGCTCCCGTACCCGTCGTGGCGAGGAAGGTGCTCCGGCCGGCGCTGGAGCCGAGGGAGAGGACTTTACTCCGCCAGAGACGAAGGCAGCGCCCGCAGTTGCCGAGCAGGCCAGCGCCGCGCCGGCAGCCCCGGCAGCTTCAGCAGATAATACCGAGGCAAGCGCCGGAGCGTAATCCCGTATCCGAACCCCTCCGGCGCGATTGTCGGAGGGATTCAGAGGGGCCATCGCCCCGTAAGCCTTATCCGAGCGGCGTCTGCGGCCATCAAGCGTTGCGGCGCCGTTCTGCGAACCAGTGACTCTTACATCAATCAGGTGATATATCATGGCAATTTCAGCACAAGACGTTAAGAGCCTGCGCGACCGTACGGGCGCCGGCATGGCCGACTGTAAAAAGGCGCTCGAAGAGGCCAATGGCGATATGGATGGAGCCATCGAGGTCCTTCGCAAGAGGGGCGCCGCCACCGCCGCGAAGCGCGCCGACAAGGTCGCCAACGAGGGCGTGATTGCAACCGCGATCTCCCCCGATCGTTCCCGCGCCGCGATGGTCGAAGTCAACTGCGAGACCGACTTCGTTGCCCGCAACGAGGAGTTCAGCACCTTTACCCGGAGCCTTGCCGAGTACGTCCTGAACAACAACCCGGACAGCATGGATGAGCTGATGGCCGGCGAGATTGAAGGGAAGACCGTGCAGACGTGGCTCAGCGAGCTGCTTGGCAAGTTCTCCGAGCGTATCGAGATCAAGCGTTTCGACGTTGTGAAGACCGAGGGCGGCTTTGTTGCCGACTACGTCCACAACGGCGACAAGCTCGGCGTGCTCGTGGAGTTCTCCGGCTCCGGCGATTCCGAGAAGGTCGCCTCCGTGGCTCGCGATATCGCGATGCAGGTTGCCGCGATGAACCCGTCGTATGTCCATCGCGACGAGGTTACCGAGGGGACGCTTGAGAAGGAGCGGGAGATCTATCGCCAGCTCGCGATCAACGAGGGGAAGAAGCCGGAGTTCGCCGACAAGATCATCGCCGGCCGTCTGGAGAAGTATTTCGCGGATAGCTGCCTTATGGAGCAGACCTTCGTGAAGGATTCCTCGAAGATGATCCGCGATATCCTCGCCGACTTCAGCAAGGATCTTGGATCGGATGTAAATGTGGTTCGCTTCATTCGCTTCAACCTGGGCGAGCGGGCCAGCAAGTAAACGGCGCGCGTTCATCACTGCCGAATACATCAATCGGTTTCAGAGTCCCGTGACCCTCGGCGGTCGCGGGACTTTTTTTGTACCTTTGCGCGCCGCGAACCGGGGGGGACGCCGTTCCCGCCGAAGCAGCAGATCGGCCCGATGCCATGGACATCTGTCCGGCCGATGGGAGGGCTTCGATTCACGGGCCGCCGGCCCATTCCGTTCAGAGAGAAGAGAGGAAATTTCAATGATCCCACGATACAAGCGGGTGCTTCTGAAGCTCAGTGGCGAGGCCTTGATGGGCGATATCGGCTACGGCATCGATGCCGGGATGCTCGATACATTCGCCGGCGAAGTCCGTTCGATCCATGAACTCGGCATCGAGATCGGCATTGTGATCGGCGGGGGGAATATCTATCGGGGCGTCCAGGCGATCGCCGAGGGAATCCACAAGGTCACGGGCGATCATATGGGGATGCTGGCAACCGTCATCAACGCGCTGGCTCTCCAGAACGCGCTGGAGAAGCATGGCGTCACCACGCGACTCCAGACCGCGATCAAGATGGAGCAGATCGCCGAGCCGTTTATCCG
>JBDSJW010000278.1:0-5593 GCA_039917235.1 Kapaibacterium sp. (SeqCode)
TCCCGGCTTCATTGAATCGTGATCCATCGCTCCGCTCGTTGAACCATGCTCCGTTCCCGATTCCATCGGATGGGCGTGGAGATAAAGCTTTGTATCGCTCGATAGAATTACCGCATGCCCCATGGCGCCGAGATAGGGATCGAGATCGGTAACAGGCTTGCCGTGCGCGTCGCGGACCTGAAAGTGGAGCATCATATCCTTTCCGGCAACGGGCTTCTCCGGCATCGGCATCATCGCCACGGTGTAGCGACTCCCCCCAGGGCTTCCGGGCATTCCCTCGGGGGCGGAGGTCACCGATTTCAGCATCCAGCCATCCGCCCCAGCCGTATCGGGCGGCGGCTCCAGTATGAGGGCCTTCCTGAGCTTTGCGGTGGTTGACGATTCGATTTCAGACTGCGCCACCTCCTGCGAGCGACCATGCGGCGTGTAGTCGGCATAGAGAGCGTAATATCCGGCGTGCGGGAGAATGGTGGTCACCGTGAAGACGCCGCTGCCCTTGTATTCGGGATGGATATGGTTGAACCATTTCAGATCGGTCGATACCAGAATCAGGTGCATCAACATCTGATGCGCGAAATCGAACTGCTCAATCGGCCGGCCGGTTTTCGCGTCGCTGATCGTCAACGTCAGCAGCGTCGGCGCTCCGGCGGTCATCATCAGTGGCTGGGCGGCCACGTCGAGCTTTGTTGTAAGCTCGTGCATTCCCCCCGCGGCGGCGGCGGGTTTCGCGGTCGCGGAGGAATCGTGAGAGGCGTAATTTCCCTCCTCCGCATCCTTTCGGCATCCCGTCGCGATCAGAGACGTGGCAATCGTGATAACAGCGGCGCACCACCCGATGCTCTTTCTGGATCTGATCATGGCATTATTCGGCTATTATGAATTTGGCGGAACAATCAACTCGATCATGCGACTCCCCGCTCCTCCCTTCCAGCAGCTTCTCCTGAACATTGTCAATCATGATACCTCCCGCCATATCGATTGAATGATATGCTGTAAAGACGGATAGCCTCGGGGAGGGTTACGGATTCAGGATATCGGCTTATCAGACTGTTGAAGGAGGTCATCCGCGGCGTTGGCCTTCATCGTTCGCTCACTGCGGCGTCCCAAAGGACACCTCATTCGCTCAGATTCGGCCGCCGTGCGGCTGATCGTCCTTGAACAGTCTGTTATGTATGTACGCGGAACAGATCAACCGTCAGAATCTGCAACTGCGAGCCGACGCAGAGGACGCCGAAGCTTGGTGTTGTATCGTCAAAGGCCATCATAATCAGATCCTCATATCCCCGATTATTGGAATATATCCAGGAGAAATTCAATCGCCTGCCGGTCAATTCAGGAAATAACCGGAGCCGTCGCCGCCGTTTATCGATGCGTGATGGAGGGCTTATATCAATGCTGATCTCATCAGTATCGGCTATCGGGCGGAGCATTACGGTGCTCTCCTCAAAAAAAAGGACGATCTCATCGAAATCGGCGCCACGCTCTTTGAAAAGAGGATCAACTTTCCCCTCTATCGCGATCAACATATCGCCATTCGGAAATTCCACCGTGACTCCAATTATTCTTGATCGCCCGGGTAAAAATCCCCTCTACAACCTTTGCTGCTTCTTTTTATCATCCCGCACCATCTTATCGATAACCTCCCGAACAATATGCCGGCTCCCTCTGCTGAACACCGCGCTATCCACCATTCTCAAACGGATGGCGGTCAGTTCCTCGGCGGATACCGTGGGAAGAATTTCCAGGACTCCCCAGACTGCGTTCAATTCTATCAGCTTCTCGACGATTGCAAGTTTATCGCTCATATCGCCCATCAGTACCAGCCGGGCAAGGATTTGCTGGCGTGCCCATGCATGTTCCTTGAGAATGCTCAGCATGTATTCGCATTGCTGGACCGTCAGCAGATCGGATTTAGCGCACTCTCCCATTGCGCTCTGAGCGGCCATATCTGTATCCGGGAAGTAATAATATTCAACAAGTTCACGAAGCTCGTCATCCGTCAGCATAACTCCATTGCAGACACGACGATAATAATAATAGACCCAAAAGGCGGATGTTCTCAGATGGTCGCCCAGTCTCTCACCATTGCTGAATTTTCTAACCAGCTTTTTATCCGGCTTCGGGCTCCGATAGAGCGACTGCAATTCCTCATCGGTCATATCTGAAATATTACCCATAATTCACCGCTTATCATTAGAATTTCAACTCCTGAATATCCGCGAAAGTACATCGGAGGATATCGAGTATCGCCGGATCATCGGAGATCACATCGAACGCGGTTCCGTCAATTGCGTTTATTTCAAACCACGGCGTATCGGAATATGGCCGGAACGCCGTGAAGCTCCCCTCCACCGTCTGATATACTCCTGAAACGATACGGACAAAATCCTCCCCCGGCATCACGGTATCTAGAGAGGATAGCGCATTTACAACGCCCGATCCCCATTCCTCCCCAACCGATTCACAGTTGCCGACACGCCACCGGCAGCGGCGCATATCATCCCCCAGAAGAGCGATAATATGCCGCAGATCTATTTCCGGCCAGCCAGCACCGGTGTTGACATTGAGGATGCTCACGCCGTTCATTTCATATCCCGCCCGCAATGATTTTATCAGCCGATAATATAACCAGCAAAGCCGGCCGCGCACTGCGCTGACCGGCTTTGCCGTATTGAAATCATGCTGAAGCTATCCCCTATCCCGCGTCCACCTTCGGCGTCTCGGGGGCGGTCTCTTTTGCTTTCGGCTTCGGCTTGCCGACGGCGGCGCGCTTCTCCTTTGCCTTGCGGATCGCGTTGTAGTTGATCGACGCGGAGAGGGAGACTCCGGAGCGGATCACGCCGCGGGCGCGGAGCGTATCCTCGGCGGCCAGGTAGCGCGCCCGGTTCGGGATACCGCCACGGGCATCGGTCGGGACCTGGGAGATCGGAATCCACGCCTCTTCAACGCCCATCGGGCTGTCGGGGAGGTTCAGGACATTCTCGCGATTGGAGGCCAGCTCCAGCCACGGCCCGCCGCGTGGACGGCTGAAATCGAATACATCGATGATGATCACCGGCGTGCCGGAAAGCGGGATCATATGCCCGGCCGTGTCCCTCAAGCCCCCTTCACCCCAGCTGAAGAGCCACTCGGCATCCGGCATAAACTGGCGGACGCAGGAATGAGAAACCGGGCGTCCCGGCATCGTAAACTGATGGAAGGCATTGCCGGCGTAGAGATGGAAGTTGAAGGTAAACGGCAGCTTCCAGTTCTCATTAAGCGATGAAATCCGCAGGCGCTCCTTCCAGTTCAGCGCGTACCGGCCGGGAAAGGTCGCCTTCCGCTCGGTCCCGCTGTTGCAGGCGGCAAAGCGGACCAGATTGCCATGCTCGTAGCAGGCGTAGGACTGGTATTTGTTGGAGATAAGGATCAGCTTCCTGATCGTATCGGCCGCGGGATAATGGGCCGGAAACACCGAGTAGGCGCGGAGATCGCCGATGATCGTATCGGGCACCACGATCGTATCCCCCACGCGGAAGTAGCCGAACTCCTTCCGGTTCAAGGTCGTGATTGCCCTGATCCCATCGCTCGACTCCTTCGTCTTTCCAAACCGACGCCGCACCGAATCGAGGAGCGTTTTCGTCAGCGCCATGCGGGTATACTTGATCTCCGGGAACTGGCTCTGCGCCACGCCGGAGAGCTTCGTCTGATTGTTCTGCGGTTTGGCCGAATCAGCGTTCGCCACCGGGCGCGCGGCGGAGGAATCATTCTCCCTCACGGCCTCCCGCAGGGGCGTTCCCGATGTCTTCGTTTCGGCGGCCGGTTTATCACCGCCACCGCCACAGGCAATCATCGTCATAACTGGGACAATGAGCGCGATGAGACGTAATCCGTCTCTTGTCAACCATCCATTCCGGATCGAGCGATTCTTCTTCATCAACGATCTACGTTAGTCAGAGTTGGGCTGTTGAAGGCCCGCGCACGTCTCCTGATGGGACAGTGCGTAGGTCCATCGTTCTGGTAACTCGGGGGAACAATACAGTCTGAGATTGTCGTCGCGACTGGAACTGGGGGTTTGCTGCGGACCTGGGGGGGACCGATGCGATTATCCCTTCGCGGGAGGAGCCTCCTACAGGGCGGCTCCTGATTGAAGCTTTTCAGCCCGGTCCGCCACCTTGAGCGAGGTGATCACCGGGTCCAGATCCCCCTCGACAACCTCGATCAGGGGATAATTTTTGGCATCGCCCTCCAGGCGATGATCCGTCAGACGGTTCTGGGGGAAATTATAGGTGCGGATCTTCTCCGAACGGTCGCCACTCCCCACCATCCCCTTCCGCTTGGAGGCGTAGGCGGAATCGCGCTTCTCCCGCTCTATCTCGTACAGCTTGGCGCGAAGCATCTTCATGGCCCGCTCGCGGTTCTGGAACTGCGAACGCTCCTGCTGGCAGCCCACCACCACGCCGCTGGGGACGTGGGTAAGACGGACGGCGGTTTCCACCTTGTTCACATTCTGCCCCCCCTTTCCTCCCGACCGGAAGGTATCCATCATGATATCGGCCGGGTTGATGTCGATCTCCACATCCTCCACCTCCGGCAGAATCGCCACCGATGCCGCCGATGTATGGACGCGCCCCTGCTGCTCCGTCTCCGGGACACGCTGCACGCGATGAACCCCCGACTCGAACTTCAGCGATCCGAAGACATCCTCGCCGGAGAGCATAAAGGAGACTTCCTTGTACCCCCCCATATCGGACTCCGAATAGTCCAGCGGCTCCATCTTCCATCCCTTCGATTCCGCGTAGCGGGTATACATCCGGTAGAGATCGCCGGCGAAGAGCGCCGCCTCCTCCCCGCCGGTTCCGGCGCGGATTTCGACGATGGCGTTCTTCGAATCATCGGGGTCCTGCGGGATAAGAAGGAATCGAATCTCCTCCTCCATCGCATCCTTCTTCAACCGTAGCTCCGCGAACTCCGTCTCCGCCATCTCATGAAGATCGGGATCGTTGGCGGTCATCATCAACTCCCGCGCGCCCTCCAGTTCCGTGATCAGCCTGGAGTAGGAGTGATAGGCCTCATCGATCGGGCGTAACTGCCGCTGTTCCCGCATTGCATCGCGATAGGCGGCCTGATCCTGAGCAAGAGCCGGATCGCCGAGCCGCATCTCGATCTCCTCGTAACGGCGGTGGATCTGGCTGAGTTTATCGAGCATTTTCCGTTCTGTTACCGACTGGATTTACAGTAAGTTCCCTGAGCAAACCGCGAGGGGCCAGGCATAAACCGGCATCAGCATTGCTGATCTCCGACAAGGCGTGTCACATGATATCGGCGGCACTGTCATCATTGACGATGCTGCACCGATCATACGGTAGAACGCAACGGCCCCAGGGAAGAATGGTACAATCTAGCAATCTCCGGGGAATCACTCCCCCATGCCGGGAAGCCGAAGCATTATAATACAGGCGAGAGAGGAACGATTTTTCATGCGGCCCCCGACCCGCGCAACTTCGATTGTTGAGGCCAGCCGATGCTCGATTCAGTCGATCGTGGGCCTGCTTTTTGCGCTTGCCATTGCCGGATGCGCCCCGCCCGCCCATATCTCGCTGGATGGAATCCG
>JBDSJW010000279.1:0-9114 GCA_039917235.1 Kapaibacterium sp. (SeqCode)
AGGCACCCCCGGCAAGATCATCCTCTATGGCCGTGAGAACAGCTCCGGCACGTACGAGTTCTTCAAGGAGCATGTCCTTGAAAAGAAGGATTTCCCGTCGATCGTCCAGACGCTTTCCGGCACCTCCGCCATCGTCAGCGCGGTGACGAAGGATCAGAACGGCATCGGCTACGGTGGCGCGGGCTATTCCAAGGGCGTCAAGACCGTCAAGCTTGTCAGCACCGAAACAAAAATGGCGATCGCGCCGACCGAGGAGAACGTCCTCTCGGGCGCCTACCCGCTCTCGCGCTATCTCTATTTCTATGTCCGTCAGACGCCGACCGGCGCAACAAAGAATTATATCGACTGGGTCCTGGGACCGAAGGGACAGGCGCTTGTAAAGGAGCTTGGCTACTTCTCGCTGAAGGCGAACCCGGGGGCATAATCCCTGAGCTTATCGATGATCGATTTCAGGCGGCTTTCGGGACTATCCCGAAGGCCGCTTCCGTTTTCGGAAGGAATAAGGGGATCGCTGATTGTCCGTCAAAACCACCTGTTGTGCCCCTCCTTTATCCTCCCTATTTTCGCCCCGCTTCCGGCGGCGCGCGCGCGCCCCTGAACACCCCGCCAGCCGATGACCCGGGCACTCAGAACCATAGTACTCCTCCTCTTTATCCTGTACGTTCAGAGCGGACCGGTGCAATGGGTCGCGTACGGACTCTTCGCCGATAACGTGGCCGCCGCCTACTGCATCAATCCCGATCGGCCCGCCTGCCACGGCCGATGCCATATGTCCGCGCTGACAAGGGGAGGGGAGAAGAAGGATGCGCCGGTCGTGGAGATCGCCATCCATAAGCTCATCCCGTTCACGCTTGATGGCGCCCCCAACCATCCGGCAGCCACGATATCGATCCGCTATCGCACGCCCGACCGAAGCCGCTACTCCTCCGGCTATCCGCCGGGAATAGACCACCCGCCGCTCTCCCGCTGTTAAAGGATTCACGACATCGCTGATCGATGATGCATTCAGGATGCGTTGGAGATTTCGGACGCCGGTATCAACGCCGTCATCCGCCGAAATCCTCCCACGCATATCCCCCGAGCGCATCCCGCCCCGCGAACCAACCCGCGCCATCCTTCCCGATGGCGCGCGGACGGCTCCGTGATGGCCCGGCCATCATCCCCGATCATCTCAATCCCAATCCGACAACAGCGACATGAACAACCATAGCATTGCACGATTTGCATCGATCATCATCCCCATTCTCATCGGCGTTCAGAGCATGACGCACGCGCAGATCTCCCTTGGAAGACTCCCGGTTGCGCCGGTCTCCAAATGCGATTTCTGTCTGGCGGCGCAGGGGATCTCACCCCTTGAAGCGGGCGGCTCCGGCGCGCGGCTCGATATCCGCTACCTCCGTCTCGGGACCGTCTACGAAGGGGGAACCAGGGAGACAAACGACGAACAGGAGACCGAGTGGCATCTGACCCAGCAATATTCGGTCTTCTACGGGATGGGGACTAACACCACAATCTCGGCGCTGATTCCGGTGGCGCGCAGGCACTCCGAGGCAATCGACGAGCAGGGGGAGACCGTGACGGGGGATCAGTTCGGTTTGGGAGATGTCTCGCTCCTCGCCCGATACCGTGCCATCGATGAACACGAGTTTACCACCACCACGATCATCTCGCTGGTGGGGGGCGTCAAACTGCCGACAGGACAAACCACCGGCACCAACAGTCGCGGCGAGCTTCTGGACGCCCATATCCAGCTTGGCACCGGCTCCGCCGACTTCCTCCTCGGCGCCAACTATTTCGGCGCCACCGACCGCTTTTCGGCGGCGGTCAACGTCCTGGCCGGCGTGCCGACCGGCGGAGCAAACGACCACCGGTTCGGCCTAAGCCTGAATTATGATGCCACCCTGCGGTACAGGATCTACCCCGAGATCATCGATACGCGGATGTTCTTTCTGGGAATCACCGCGGCCGGAGAAGAGCGTGGAAAGGAGAAAGAGGAGGGGGTGATCGTGGAGAACTCCGGCGGCGGCGTCCTCTATCTTGGGCCGAACGCGCAGGTCTATCTTACTCCATCGCTCTCATTCGAGGCAACGTTTCAATATCCGGTGGTCCATAATCTGAACGGGCGGCAGCTTGGCGAGGATTACCGCGTGATGGTCGGCGGAATGTTTCTTTTTTGATCCCCCGTCGGGACATAATTATCGCCGTGGTCTGGCGCGATTTGTCGGAACCGCGGCCAGCGGATCATCCGGCCAGGAATGTTTGGGATAGCGTCCCTTCAGATCCTTCTTTACATCGAAATAGGTACTTCTCCAGAAGCTCGCCAGATCGCGCGTGACCTGCACGGGACGGTGGGCGGGGGAGAGGAGATGCATGGTGATCGGAACGACGCCACGGGCAATCCGTGGCGTCTCGGTCATCCCGAACACCTCCTGGAGACGGACGGCGAGCGCGGGGGCGTCAGGATCGGTGTAGTCGATCGGGATGCGGGAGCCGCTTGGGACGGTGATATGCGTGGGGGCCAGCTCATCGAGCGCGGCGCGGCGATCCCACGGAAGCATCCCCATGATGATCTCCGCGAGATCCAGCCCCTCCAGCTCCGCGCGCCGGCGGATGCCGTGAAGATGCGGCCGCAACCACTCCTCCAACCCCGCCAGCAGAGCTTCATCGGAGAGATCGGGCCAGGATGAATCGCGATGATGAAGGAAGATCAACCGCTCGCGCGTGCGCGCTGCCGCGGCGCTCCAGGGGAGAAGGGAGAGCCCCTCGGCGGCGATTGCATCGAGCAATGCCCCGGCAACCATCTCCGGATCGGGATTACGGAGCGGCACATCCTCCAGCAGCAGCGCCCCCAGCCGCCGCTCCCTCCGCGCCCTGACGCCGCCGACGCTCTTATCCCAGGCGATCAGATCCACCGTCTCGATATCATCCCCGAACTGCTCCTCGATATCCGGTTTCGCGATCGGCGCGGCCAGGAATATCCGGCTCTCCCGCCGGTCACCATCGAGATCCGCCGCCACCAGATATTCAGCCCCCGAGAGCGCCCCGGAATCGCGCAGCGAAGCGCTGATGCCGTTCCGAAGGAGAAAACGACCGGGATTTCCGGCACGCGCCATGCCGATCCGGTCGGGATAGGCGAACCCGAGAAGAAGCCCCGCCGATTCGATATCCCCCTCCGTATCGCGGATGGAGAGCGCCCGCATCCAATGCCGCGCATCCGCCAGCACGCGGCGGGCAATGCCGGAATCGATCTGGTGGCCGTGAGCGGCGCCCGACTGATTCCGCCGTTCGATATCGCGCAGCGCCTCCAACCGAAGCCGGATATCCGGGTCGGCGGCGCCGGATGGAGCGCGGAGGATATCCCGTTCGTTGAGAAGCGCGGCGATGCGGCAGGCGATATCGCCAAGGCCAAGGCTCATCCCCCTGATTACCATATGCGCCAATCGTGGATGAAACGCCAGCCGCGCCATCTTCCCTCCGTGGGGCGTGATAACCCCATCGCCCCCCACCGCTCCCAGTTCCGCCAGCAGCTCCCGCGCCTGCGCGAACGCCGCGACGGGGGGAAGATCGAGCCACGCAAGCTCCGCCGGATTAGCAACGCCCCATTCGGCAAGATCAAGCGCCAGCGGGGCAAGATCGGCCTCCATGATCTCCGGCGTGCCGAACGGGAGAAGATGCTCATGGTCCTGCACGGTCCAGAGCCGATAGCAGACGCCCGGCCCAAGTCGACCAGCCCGACCACGCCGCTGATCGGCCGACGCGCGGGAAACGCGAACGGTCTCCAGCCGCGTCATGCCGCTCCGGGGGGAGAAACGCGGCACCCGCATCAGCCCGCAATCGATCACCACCCGTATCCCCTCAATCGTCAGGCTGGTCTCGGCGATCGATGTGGAGAGCACAACCTTCCGCCGGCCGGCCGGGCTTGGCTCGATTGCGCGATCCTGCGCCTCCTGCGGAAGGTTGCCATAGAGCGGAGCAACGGTAACGTTCGGCCCCGGATCCATCTCCTCCAGCAGCGAACCAACCCGTCGGATCTCGCCCGCGCCCGGCAGGAAGACAAGGATATCCCCCGTATCGGAGGCCAGCGATTCCCTCACCGCCGCCGCCACAAGCCTGTCGGGTCGCTCATCCGAACGGCGTTCCTGGTAGCGCGTCTCCACCGGATAACTCCGTCCCTCGCTTGTGAGCACCGGCGCATTGCCGAGCAGGCGCGCAACCGGGGCGCCGTCGAGCGTGGCGGACATAACGAGGATGCGAAGGTCATCGCGGAGGAGGGAACGGCATTGCAGCGCGAGCGCCAGACCAAGATCGGCCTGAAGCGATCGCTCGTGAAACTCATCGAAGATCACGCAGCCGGTCCCCTCCAGCGCGGGATCGGACTGGAGCATCCGCGTAAGCACCCCCTCGGTCACCACCTCGATCCGCGTGGCCGGGCCGACCGCCGTATCCATCCGCATCCGGTATCCAACGCGATCGCCAGCCCGTTCACCGAGCATCGTCGCCATATAGCGGGCGGCGGCACGGGCGGCAAGTCGTCTGGGCTCAAGCATGATGATCTTCCCTCCGCGCAACCACGGCTCATCGAGCAGAGCGAGCGGGACGCGGGTGGTTTTCCCCGCCCCGGGAGGGGCCTGAAGCACGGCGCCGTTGCCGGCGGCAAGTGTTTCCCGCAGTCGTGGGAGAATATGTTCAATCGGAAAATCAGTCATGATGCGTCGGTCGGCTGGAGTCAATGATGCGATGGGGATAACCACCATCCGTTGCAATATGTCCAGAGGAACCTGTTGAACAACGTCATCCGCTGCGTCCGGGGACGTTTGAAACGTCCCCCGACATTCTCATTCGCTCACTGCGGCGTCCGGAAGGATGCCTCATTCGCTCAGATTCGGCCGCCGTGCGGCTGATCGTCCTTGAACAGCCTGATAGGAGGGTCTATCACGAGCATCCGGTTGCGAAAACGCCCCCGGCGCCGCCGTGCGACATTCATCCACAATCCACACCTATCGTAAAAAATAACCCGCCGCGCGTGCTGACTCCGGTTTCAGTCGTATTATTGGTCACCCCATGAGCCCGGCATATACCGGGAACATCCCGCCCTTATCAATCTTCTCCCGGGCGAACGCGGATTTCCCCGGAGCATATCATTTCAGGGGACCATACCATGCTGAAGGATTTCAAGATATTTCTTACCAAGTCCAACGCCCTGGCGCTTGCCGTTGGCGTCATCATCGGCGCGGCGACCGGCAAAGTGGTTTCCGCCGTGGTCGATGATCTGTTGATGCCGATCATCGGCCTTATTCTCCCGTCGGGGGATTGGAAGGAGGCGAAGATCGTGCTGCGGACCGTGGTGGATGCGCAGGGGAAGGCAACGGAGAGCGCCATCACCTACGGGCATCTCCTTGGCACCATCATCGATTTCATGTTCATAGCGCTGGTGGTATTCCTGATCACCAAGGCGTTTCTCAAAGCCCCTGCCGCCGCGCCGCCCCCCCCCACGAAGGTCTGCCCGGAATGTCTTGAGACGATCCCGGCCGCCGCGAAGCGATGCAAGGCCTGCACGTCGGTGGTGGCGTAGCAGACTGTTGAAGGACGTCATCCGCGGCGTTGGCCTTCATCATTCGCTCACTGCGGCGCCCGGAAGAACGCCTCATTCGCTCAGATTCGACCGCCGTGTGGCTGATCGTCCTTGAACAGTCTGTGCATCTGTAGTACTTCAACAGTCTGGTAGCGGTCTGCTGGGGACGCATTTCCAGCGGATCGCGAAGAAATAACGCGGACGTGAAACCCGGCTCGCTATATTCGCGACATGAAAATCGGCATTCTGACTGGCGGGGGCGATTGCCCCGGCATGAACGCATTTATCCGCTCGGTGACGCGCTCGGCGCTGAATCTGAAGCCGGGAATCGAGGTCTGGGGAATTCTGGACGGGTGGAGGGGATTGATGGATGGGAGTTATCGCCCCATCAACCCCGTGGATACCGCCGGCATCAGCAACCTGGGGGGAACGATTCTGGGAACTGTTCGCGTCCCAGAGCTGCGGACCAATCCGAGCCTGCGGCAACAGGTTCTGCGGAACTTTATCGCCGAGGGATTTGATGCCCTCTTTGTCTGCGGCGGCAACGGCAGCCTCCACGCTTCATGCGATCTGGACCAGCGGCTCCGCGCCGAGGGACACGCCGCGCCGGTGCTCTTCACGGCCGCCTCCATCGATAACGACGTCGCCAACGTGTATGGAACCGCGCTCGGCTTCTACTCGGCGATACGGCGCAGCCTGGAGATGATGGACTGGATTCGCGATACGGCATCGGCTCACCGTCGGGTCTATATCATCGGGTCGATGGGGCGCAGTTCCGCGTATCTGCCGTTCTATGCCGGCGCCGCCAGCGGAGCGGAGTATGTGATCCGTCCGAGCGAGAAGGTGAATTACGAGTCGCTGGCTGATATGATCGAGGCCCGTGAACGGGATACCAGGATCATCGTCAGCGAGGCATATCCGAAATCGCTGGAGGAGATCCGCGTCATTCTGGATCACGCGCTGGAGCGCCGGAACAGCCGGCATGAGATCAGAACGGTGGACATGGGATATTTCCAGCGAGGCGGACAGGCGTCGATCACCGACATCCTCAGAGCAAACTGGCTCGGCTTCCAGATGGTGAAATCGATGCTCGCCGGCGAGGAGAGCGCGTTTTTCGGCGCGTTCAATATCGGCAACGCGCCAAACCGGCTCCCGCTCGCGGAGGCGCTCGATCCCTCGGCCAACCACGACGATATCCCGCGCGATATCATCGAGATGGCGCTGGCGCTCCGCTGACAGACTGTTGAAGGAGGCGCGGCGTTGGCCTTCACCATTCGCTCACTGAGGCGTCCCAAAGGACGCCTCAGTCGCTCAGATTCGGCCGCCGTGCGGCTGATCGTCCTTGAACAGTCTGAACATCGGAAGTGATTCATCGGTCCAACCGGGAGCATCATATCACCCCACCACACTTCCCCGCCGCAATCTTCCAATTCTCACCACGCGCCGACTGATATCCATGCGTGACCATCGCGCGCGCTCCCGCGCACATCGGATGGGGATTGGAAAGTGCATGGGCTTCGGGGGACGGCCGATTGTATCTTGCCATTCCGCATCCCGTTCCGGGCACGAGGCTGGCGGATCACCCGTCTCCTCACCGAGAAATCAGGACACCATGGATGCGCGCCAACGCTCCCCGCACCATATACGTGCAACGATATGCTTTCGATACTTCGCCGGGCAGTACTGGCGGCGGTGATATTCCACGCGATGCTGTTCACGGCACAATCGCAACCGCTTATGAGCCCTCCCCGTCTGTTTCTGGGGGGGACGTTCGGTTATTTAAGCGCGTTTCAGGATGATTTTTTCTCCGCGCAGACCCCGGAGCTTCAGCGGGCCACGTTCGAGCCGGCGATCGGCACCAGCTTTTACGCGGGGTTAAGCGGGAAATATATCGCCAACTATCCCACGCGCACGGCGGTTCTGGCAACGCTTTCCTACAACCGGCTTCCGGGGACGTTCCGGGCATCGGGGCCTGACCTTCCCGCGATATCGCACGGAAGCGATACCATCACCGTCCGTACCGGACGCCAGGCAACGCTCACCCACGATCTGGTAAAACTGGATCTTCTGATCACGCAGCCGATTTTCCATATCGGCCAACGGGGGCGGGTCGATTTCGGCATTACGCTCGGCCCGTCGCTGGCGTATGTGGCGCACAGCGCGGTGGAGGAATCGATCTACATGCTGGAGCCCGATCCCGATGTTCAGTTTCTCCAGAGCAATGCTCCGGGGGTCGTGAACGGTAATCAGATCAGGGTCGCCAGCGGCGCTCCGGACGGGCTTCGAAGGCTTCGGGTCGGCCTGAAGGGGGGGGCATATATGGAGTTCGCGCCGTTCAACCGGTATCTGATTCGCCCCGGCATCTACTTTGATCTGGGCCTTACCAATGGCGCGCGTGGAAGCGCGTGGAAATCGCACACCGTGCAGGTGGGGCTGGATCTGATGCTGCCAATCGTCCCGCATCACGAAAGCCAGGGGGATGACCCGCTCCACCCGGTTGATGGAGAGATGCAATCGCGGTAGCACATGGCGGCACTGAAAAGCGCAACGGGCGATCATCATTACGATGACCGCCCGCTTACGTATCAGACATTCCGAATCGTGCTGCTTACTCGTTATTGACCGGGGTCTTGATCGTGATATTCACCGTGCGGGTGTAGAAGCGACCTTCCGGCAGATCGTTATCGTAGAGGGTGGTTGTTTCGCCGGCGCCCTTTGCACTGGCGGCGGCCACGCCAAGCACGCGCGCGGTGTTCAGCGCCCGGGCCTGCGAAAGCTCAAGGTTATGCTGTTCCTCGCCAAGACGGTCGGTATAGCCGATGATCTCCACCTCCGATGTCGGCTTGATCCGCTTCTTGATCTCATCGGCGATCTTCTGGTTTCCACCGGAGAGGGTGGACTTATCGAAGCCGAATGTGATCAGGTTGAAGTTCTCGAACGCCACATCCCCCACCTTCTCCTCACGCTTCTGCTGGATGGTCACCTGATCCACCTGCACTTCCGAGCGCGCCTCCGTGCTCTTTCCGCGCCTGTCGGTCACCGTAAAGGTGGAGACAAGCGGCGCGCGCGCCAGCGGGATCTCCGATGGGGATTCCGTTACCTTCCAGTCCACGTTCTGCGGCGGCTCGCCGTTGCCGTCGAACTCCTTCAGCACCTTTCCATCCTGGGTGATCGAGGCGTGCCAGTTCCGCACTCCTGCCTCCGCCGTATAGGCCGGCTTCAGGCGGAACGTGGGGGGATCGACCGTGCGGAGCGTATCGGTTGTGGTCACCGGCTCCAGGAATCCGGGGGAGCTTGCGGCAATCTCCACGCGACGATTCTCCTGGACGCCGTCGGAATCATCGGCGCTGGAGGGATTTTCCGGCAGGTTTCTGGCGCTTACCGATATCCGTTTCGGATCAATCCCCCACGAGGTCACCAGATAGTTCTTGACCGACTCGGCCCGCGCGCGGGAGAGAGCGGTATTCCCCGCCTCGGCGCCTCGGTTGGAGTTGGCGCCGGTCAGGGCGATCGTCACCTTCGGCTGATCCTGAAGCCGCTTG
>JBDSJW010000280.1:0-6142 GCA_039917235.1 Kapaibacterium sp. (SeqCode)
AAATTCCTCGAAGCGCTCAACCGGCACAAAATATTCCTGCAACACATAGGTGGTTTCGGAACGTGAGGCAGGCTCCAGCTCGGAGACATCATAACCGGCTTCGTAATTACGCCAATGCACGCGCTGACGAAAAAAGACGAGTGGATCGACGATAAATTCACGTCGCCATTTTCCGAACGGCGTTTCTGAAATAGCCCACATAAAATAGCGCTGCACCGGAAACGACGACCGCAGAGGCATCAACCGGCTGGTCTGTGTCACCGGCTTATCCGTCTCCTCCCAGGTCTGCGCGCGCACGCGCCGGTAATGCGGTGGATAAAGATCCGCGTTGTGAAATACCGCGCCGGAATTATTCCGAATATTCTCGCGGAAATATCTCGTGTAATCCGCGGCCGGCATCTTCGCGGTTGCACATGCAACGCGGGCGTTCGGCACCACATCCAGCTCGGCTTCGACTATCACACCCAACGCGCCGTAGCCCCCCACCGCTGCATAGAACATCTCGCTGTTTTCGCCGGGGCTGGCGTGATGCAGCATGCCGTCGGCAGTTACCAGCGCTATCGATTGCACTGAAAGGATTACCGGCCCAAGCCCCACATAGCGGCCGTGCGAATTCACGCTGAGCGATCCGCCGACGGTAAAATTCGCATAGGTCTGCATGATCTTCACCGAGAGATCGTGCGGGTCCAGAAAGCGCTGGATATCGCACCAGCGGATGCCCGCCTGCACGCGGATGCGGCGCTCCCGCGGTGCAAACTCGATCACGGCATTCAGGCCGCGCATATCGATATGCAGGCTGCCGGGGCTTGCGATCTGCCCCCCCATGCTGAACCGGCCACCGCCAATCGAGATCGGCCCATCCGACTCGGCAACCGCCGCGCGAAGCTCCGGGACCGTCGCCGGCCGGAGCGTGCGCGTAACCTCCACCGACACCAGACCCGTGACGTCGCTGATGGTGGTCTGGCTCGATACGCCGCGTTCGCCAACCCGAAAATAGTCGAGCTGCTCCAGCGCCGGCACCGGCCCGAAGCGGTTCTCCACCTGATGCCCCTTGCGGAATCCGAGCGAGAAGATTACCCACGCCGGGCCGATAATCGGCACCGCCAGCAACAGCAGCCAGAGACCGGAGCGGCCGATATCGTGGTAGCGTTTGACGGCAACGGCGAGCAGCGCCCAGTAGAGCGGTGGATAGAGCGGCCACGCGGCATCCAGCCCGAAGAGCCCGGCCAGGACAATCGAAAGCACGGTGAACACGGAGAGTACCACCAGCAACGCATACCAGAACTCGCCGCGCGCAATACGGCCACGGAAGGAGAAGAAGAGTCGCGTAAGGGACATGAATGGGTAATCGCATGAGGAGAGGTTGTACAAGCCGCGTCCGGCCCGCCGCAAGGCGGCAATATCGCATTACGAATCGACGTGGGCGCGTCGTGGGACTGGAATGAGATGGTTAGGATGGTGGACTTCGGAACCATCGTCATGATACCGGTCGCCGGCGAGGTACAGCCCGAGGAATTCGTACTGACGCTTCCCTTGTGGGAGATGTCAAAATAGCGAGATGGCCGTTTTTATCGTCTTATCAGACTGTTCAAGGAGGATCATCCGCACGGCGGCCGAATCGGAGCGAATGATAAAGGCCAACGCCGCGGATGGCATTGTTGAACAGTCTGTTGTCAAACAGCCGCCAAGTATCCACATCATGATGGTTCAGTAAGCCTCGCGGAGCATCTGCGCAAAAGCATCTGGCAGGGGACTCTCCTCAACTGCTCGCGCCGCTTGTTCAACGTCATAGGCCACACGGATGAATTCCACATCGATGTTATGCGGTAAAACAGCATCGGGATGATCACCGATTCTCAGCATCATGTAACAGGCTCGCGGATCACCGTCCTTCGGTTTTCCGACCGATCCGGTATTGATCGCATGACGATACGCCGTGCGTCCCTCAAGCTCGTGGGAAAGCACCTTGTGGAAGGGTTTATGCGTATGGCCGAAGAGCATGATATCGGCCTGCGCGTCGGCCATTATCCGATGGAAGCTCTGGTCAGGCCGGTCCTCAAAAAGATATTCATTGATCTTCCGAGGGCTTCCGTGAACCATCAGAAGACCGGTCTTCTGATGGCCGGTGCCGAACTCCAGCCGCATCTGCCGTGGCAATTGTCGTAGATAGTTGCGAGTATCATCGGTCACCACGGCGTTGGTATAGGCGATCGATTCACTCCCCCTGGCTTTATCCTCATCTGTCTTATACGCGCACCCGCAATCGTCAGAGTGAAGACCGACACCTTCGTCATAATTGCCGGCGATCGTGGGAATGCCGCGTCGCCGAACCGTGGCGACCACCTCATTGGGCCACGGGGCGTACCCGACCAGATCGCCCAGGCAGAAGAGCATATCGATTCCGCGCTGGTCGATATCGGCCAGCACTGCTTCGAGTGCTGGAAGGTTTCCGTGGATATCGCTGATAATTCCTATCGTCATAAACCCTGCTGTCATCGTGGTAAAGGAAGAAGCATTGGGACTCAATGTTCCCGGTACAGAGGACGAGAATACGTTTGGATCTGCTCATGATCGTTGAAGGTGTTCGTGAGAAGATTCGGATTCGGCATGCGGGATAACGACATCGGGAGCATTCTGGGGGAGTGATGGGACCAGCCACCGAAACAGCAGGGTTGCCGCCATCGCGCCGAGGAGCTGCGCGATGATAAAGCCGGGCGTATCTGCCAGCCGGATGCCGGCAAATGTGTCGCTGGCCGATCGAGCAAGTGTCACGGCGGGATTGGCGAAGGAGGTCGAGGAGGTGAACCAGTAGGCGGCCGTGATATACGCTCCGACCGCAAAGGGAACGGCGGACGAGCGTCGTCGAACACACCCCCAGATCACGGCCATCAATCCAAAGGTGGCAATGAACTCGCTGAATAACTGGCTGGCACCCGCACGCACATGATGGGAGGCGAAGAACATCGGATCATCAAACATGAGGTTCGCCGACGCTACGCCAAGGAATGCGCCGACCACCTGAGCGATGATGTAGAGGGGAACATCGCGCCACGATATCCCCCCCTGAGAAGCATCGGCAAGCGTGACCGCAGGGTTGAAGTGTGCCCCCGAGATCGGACCAAACGTCAGGATCAGTGCGACAAGCCCTGCTCCCGTGGCGATCGTGTTGGCGAGCAGGGCAATCGCCACGTTGCCCCCAGCCAGCCGCTCTCCCATAATTCCCGAGCCAATCACCGTTGCCAGAAGCAGTGCGGTGCCAAGAGCTTCGGCGATGACCCGGCGTAATACTCCGGATGCGTGCGGATGTGCGTTGTCTGTCGCCACGGAATCCCTTCGAGATAAATGTTGTCGATGAGCGGTCAGCAGCAGCCCGATCCGGGAGCACACGCTGGCGCGGTTTCAAGAACGGCCGGCTCCAGGGTCACTCCGGTATCGCAGGTCGATGCTCCCGTTGCATCCGGCAGACAGCACATCGTTGTCTCGACAAGGTTGTCCTCCAGCACCACGAACACCTCCCACTCGTTACCATCCGGGTCCAACACCCAGGTCTTGTCCTGGATCGCATAGCAGCAATTCGTCTGCATTTCGTCGCGGGTGTACAGTCCGGCGGCATGCCATTGCTCGCGAACAGCGAGAACATCCTCGGTTGATCCGACCTGAATGCCGAGGTGCGACAGCGCCCCCCGCTCGTTGAAGGGAACCTGATTGAGCGTTAAGTTCAGTGGCGGGTTCTCTACATCGAATTTCGCGTAGCCAGTGCGTACTTTTGATGGCTCGATGCCGAGCATATTCGTGTAGAACGTGATGCTGGATTCGACATTCTTGACGTTCAGGGCAATATGAGCCTTGAGGGTCTGAACCGGGAAGGTTCCGAGAGTTTTCATGGTGTTCTCCAATTGAACATATTCGCAAAAGCGGATATGAACATACGAAGAACAGATATATCTGTCAATACGTATATAACTTTTCATGTGATGGCGACTGTCAAGAAGGTTGACCTGGAAGTACTCTTCAGCGCATTGGCGGACCGGACACGACTACGGCTTCTGAACCTGATGAACGGCGGTGAGGTCTGCGTGTGCTTCTTCGTCGAGATCCTTCAGACCAACCAGCCGAAGATTTCCCGGCATCTGGCCTATCTGCGGCGAGCCGGAATCGTCGCGGCACGACGGGAAGGAAAGTGGATGCACTACAAGATCGTGGAGCCATCCGATGCGGCGGTGACGGCAATCCTCCGGGAAGTCCTTCGGTCGATGGCGCAGGATCAGGAAATGCAGCGCGATCGTGAGCGCCTTCGCTCAGTCTGCTGCTCTCCAAATCTTCCCGTGCAGCTTGAAGGCGCTCCGAGCCCGATCAGCATCCGGCAACGCTCGGTCACACTCCCCTCGTGAACACCGGCGATTGATCGAGATCGACAAGAACGAACGGTTCCCGGGCTCCCGGCGATCTTCCCCCCCTTTTCAGCAAGCGCCAGGGTCTGGCGGACCTTGTTGTCATACTCCCGCTCCATGGCCTCCTTGAATCGACCCAGCAGATACGCCTTGAACACTATAGAGGAAGAGATGGTCGTTCGTTATCCCCTTCTCCCGAATCCTCACTGCCCCCGAATAGGATCGTTTTTTGAGCTTTATGGGCATGTCTTGTTACTCGAAGCAAATTTTACGGTTTTGTTACTTCCGAGGCAACAGAAGTAACACACGAGTAACAAACAACGCTGAAACAAGATCAAATCACCCGATATCAACCACAAGTAACAAACATCTCAAATATTCGATTTTAGCTCGAAATCTTCGATTACTGGCCTTTTGATGTCATGTTGTCTGAGGCCGCCAGACCTCTGTATTACTTCCACCGAAAATGGATAAACAGCCGGCCGAAGTTCTTCGAGTCCTTCTCCACGCGATGATAGAGCGCCTTGATCTCCTTCTGATCAAGAAATCGAAGCACTTTCTTCTTGAGCTGGCCGGAGCCCTTGCCGGGGATAATCTCCACCAGCGGCGCCTTTTTCTCCACCGCCTCCCGGATAATCCCGTTCAGCGCCCGGTCGATATCCTGCCCCTTGTTGTAGATGTCGTGCAGATCGAGCTTCAGTTTCATTGCCGTCCCTTTGACGTTAACGCCGTTGCGCTTCTCCGTTCGTTCGAAGATGAGAAGAGAACGCCCACTCGTTGAAATACTTCCATCCGCGCTACCGGCTCATCTCCAGCATCCGCTCAAGCGAACGCTCCGCGCCGCGCATCACCTCGTCGGGAAGGTTGATCTCCGGCGATCTGTTGCGCATGCAGAGATAGATCTTCTCCAGTGTGTTCAGTTTCATATACGGGCAGTCATTGCAGTTGCAGCTCTCCTCCTGTGGCGGGGCCGCCACGAACAGCTTTCCGGGGGAAAGCCGCTGCATCTGATGGAGGATGCCGGACTCCGTTGCCACGATAAACTCCCGCGCATCCGACTCCTGCGTGAACTTAAGAAGCGCGCTGGTCGATCCGATGAAATCCGCCCGGTTGAGGAGCGATTCCTCGCACTCAGGATGGGCAATCAGCAGGGCGTTGGGATGGCGATGCCGCAGCTCGATGATCTTCCGTTCGCTGAACGTCTCATGAACGATGCACGTCCCCTGCCAGAGAAGCATCTTCCGCCCCGTCTTCTTTATCAGATACCCCCCCAGATTTCTATCCGGCGCAAAGAGAATCTTCTGATCCATCGGAATCTGGTTGATGATCCTCTCGGCCGATGACGACGTGCAGATGATATCGCTCAACGCCTTCACTTCGGCGGAACAGTTGATATAGGTGATGGCGATATGATCCGGGTGAAGCTCGCGAAACCGTTTAAACTCCGGCGCGGGACAGCCGGAAGCCAGCGAGCAGCCGGCCGCCATGTCAGGAATCAGCACCTGCTTGGTCGGGTTGAGGATCTTGGCGGTTTCCGCCATGAAATGAACGCCGGCGAAGATGATAACCTCCGCGCTGGTCTCCTGCGATCTCCGGGCCAGCTCCAGCGAGTCACCAATGTAATCCGCGATATCCTGAATCTCCGGCTCCTGATAATAGTGAGCCAGAAGCACCGCGTTCATCTCCCGCTTCAGCCGCATGATCTCATCGGCAAGATCAAGTCGCAGGTCGATCTGATCGACCCGTATCTG
>JBDSJW010000281.1:0-4664 GCA_039917235.1 Kapaibacterium sp. (SeqCode)
CCCCAGCACCAGCGCCCCCACCACGGCGATGGTCATCAGGAAATTGATGTTAAGGGTGAAGGTCTTCACCGCCATCCATGCCCTGGTCGCCGTTTGATATCCTCCCAGGATGATCGCCAGCCCGGCCAGTATCCGTATCGGGACGCTCCCGGCAACGCCGGTCAGATCCAGCAGCTCCGCGGCGATCGCGAGCACGCCGGAGGCAATCGTCAGCATCGTCCCCGGCGTTCTCCAGATCGATGGGCGTGCCACCGGCAGCTCAATCCGCGCAATCTGATCGCTCCGCGAAACCGCATCCATCCCAAGCGATCCGATGGCAACGGTGATATCGGATTCGTTGGCAAGCCGGTGGGTGACGGTGAGCACGCGCGACATCAGGTTGAACTCAAGCAGATCGATCCCATCCATCCCGGAAAGCCGATTGCGGATCAGCTTCTCCTCGACCGGACAGTCCATCTTCTCGATATGAAAGCTGGAGATCTTCACGAAGGATTCTCCTCCACAAAGAGAATCGCGGCGGCGGTTACGCCCACCGGAAGGAGGAAGAAATTCAGAATCGGCACCAGGGCGATCCCCACGCAGACCAGCCCGAATCCGAGATAGAGCGACTTCCGGCGGCCGATATACCGCATCCGGTCGCGGAGTTTCGGGATATGGCGCTCAAATACCGGATCGCTGAAATCGAGCGAGAGCACGAACGCACCGTAGAGCGTGGTCAGAATCGGCTGAAGGAAAACCCCGGCAACGGGGATAAGCGCGGTGGCAAGGATAAGCGGATAGAGGATGGCGAAAAGAAGCAGCCGCCCCAGCGCCGTGATGATCGATCGAAACGCGCCGGAGACAAACCTGGGATCATCCCGCGACGGCCGGCCGGTGAGATGCTCCTCCACCGCGCGCGCAAGCAACGAGTGGAACGGCGCGGCAATCACGCCGCCGATGGCGGTAAACGCAAAGACCGATCCCACCACCAGCGCCGCCGCGACCACGATCTCCAGCAGCACCCGCAGCGGCCCGAACGCATCAGCAGGCATCAGCGCCCCGACGCGCCCCACCACCAGCCATACCAGCAGCGGCAGGCCGATGGCAAAGAGCATCAGATTGATCAGGAGCGGCATCAGCGCGTAGCGACGGACCGACCGGGTGGAAACAAGCAGCTTTATTGCCCGTCCCGAGGCGCCAACGCCGCGAAGGAATTCGCGAACCATTGCTACAGGCTCTCCAGCTCGGCTTCCAGAAGCTGGCGTTCGTAAATGCGTGAGTACTCCCCCTTCAGCGCCAGCAACTCATCGTGCGTCCCGCGCTCCACGATCTCCCCCTGATCCATCACGACGATCTGGTCGGCATCCTTCACCGTGGAGATTCTATGGGCGATAAGGATGCTTGTGCGCTGCCGCATCAGGCCGCGCAACCCCTGAAGGATCTGCTCCTCCGTCTCGGTATCCACCGCCGAGAGAGCATCATCAAGAATCAGGATCGTCGGCTCGCGAAGGATGGCGCGGGCGATTGCCGTCCGCTGCTTCTGTCCGCCGGAGAGGGTGATTCCCCGTTCGCCGACGATCGTCTCGAACTTCTTCGGAAAGCGCTCCACGTTATCGTAGAGCTGCGCGATCTTCGATGCCCGCAACATCGCCTCATCGCTGGCGTCGCGGCTGCCGAAGCGGATATTGCCGGCGATCGTGTCGGAGAAGAGGAAGGTCTCCTGCGATACGGCGCCGATGGCGCTCCGAAGGACATCGATCGGGATATGCTGGATCGGCTCTCCATCGATCAGAATCGTCCCGCTTGTCACATCGTAAAGCCGCGAGATCAGGTTGACGATCGTGGTCTTCCCCGAGCCGGTGGTGCCGATGATGGCAAGCGTACTCCCCGATTCCACGGCAAAGCTGATATTCTTCAACACATCCGGCAGCTCCGGGCGATAGCGGAAGGTGACATCCCTGAACTCGATCCGCCCCTTGATGGTCTGGATTGCGTTATCGGTCTCCGGGCCATCGGCAACATCGGGACGGATATCCATCACCTTGTTGAGTCGCGCCATGGAGGCCGCGCCGCGCTGCACAAGGTTGGTAACCCACCCGACGGCGATCACGGGCCAGATAAGTTGTGAGATATAGGCGAAGAACTGCGCGATATCGCCAATCGTTGAACGGCCCGCCATGATCTCATTGCCGCCAACCACCAGCACAATAAGCTGCGAGACGCCGATCAGCGCCATCATCGCCGGCATCATCATCGCCTGCGTCTTCACCAGCTTGATATTCTTCACCTTATACAGCTCGCTCAGCCTGGCGAACGCGCTCATCGAAAACGCCTCGCGCACATAGGCCCGCACCACCCGCACGCCCGACATATTCTCCTGGGCATACGATGTGATATCCCCGTACTGCCCCTGCACCTCGGTGAAGAGGAAATGGATTTTCCGGCCGAGCCAGTAGACGGTGTAGCTGACCAGCGGAAGCGGGATCAGCGATAGCGCGGTGATCTTCCACGAGAGGGTGAGCATGCGGACAAGCACGAACCCGAAGGTGGTGATCGTGTTGGCGGTGTACATCAGCCCGGGGCCTGCAAACTCCCGCACGGCGGAGATATCGTTGGTGGCAAGCGCCATGATATTGCCGGTGGGGGTGTTGTTGAACCACCCCATCGAGAGCGATCTGACATGGCCGAGGAAATTGTTGCGGACATCATACTCCAGCAGCCGGGACATCACGATGATCGTCTGCCGCGTAAGGTAGAGGAAGATGCCGCTGCCGATCGAGAGAAGGACAATGATCCCTGCCTGCTTCGCCAGATAGACGCCGGTGGCCGGCTCCCCCCCCTTTGCGCCGGTGTTCAGTCGGTCCAGCGTGGTCCCCACGAAGTAGGGAATGGCGACGGAGAAGACGTTGGAGATGGTGATCGCTATCAATCCCCAGATCAGCCGCGCTTTGTATTTCTTGAGATATGGCAGGAGGCTGCGAAGAGCATTCATACGAGTTCCGATATCGACTGAGATGCGCGATGACGAACGCGACAGAACGATTTGATTTGTTGAACGTTGTTGGGGTAGGGGCGGGTTTAAAACCCGCCCCGACGCGCGTTGCAGTGCAAGCGATACTTGCGATGCTTTCAATGCTGAACAGCGTTCCGTCCGCTACGAGAACGCCCCTTTCACCCGTGAAAAGAAGCCGGCCTTCTCCCCCTCCCGCTTCGTTCTGGTTGCCGGATCGATGTTCGGCATCCCCCCCAGTTGCTCCAGCAGATGGCGCTCATCCTCGCTGATGCGGGTGGGGATGTAGATATTGATCCTGACGATCTGATCCCCCCGGCGGTTGGTATGGAGATACGGTATCCCCTTGTCGCGCATCCTGAGGAGCGTCCCCGGCTGCGTCCCCGGATCGACGGATATCACCGACGTGCCGGAGAGAGTCGGCACGGTGATATCCGCGCCGAGCGTTGCCTGCGGGAAGCTGATGGTCATGTCGTAGACCACGTCGTTGCCGTTGCGGACAAAGTGCTTGTGCTCGCGTTCCTCGATCAGCACGATGATATCACCGGCGGGACCGCCGTGGCGGCCGGCATTCCCCTTGCCGCGAAGCGGGATATAGTTGCCGTCGGAAACCCCGGCGGGGATCTCCAGAGTCTCGGAGCCCTCCCCCTGAATGCGCCCCTCGCCGTGACAGGTCTTGCACGGCTCCTTGACCACCTTCCCCTCGCCACCGCAGTTGGCGCATGCCGCCACGTTGACGAACTGGCCGAAGAGCGAGCGCGTCACCTGCCGCACCTCGCCGGAACCACCGCACTGCGAGCAGGTCACAACGCCGGAGGCGGATTCCGCGCCACGGCCGGAGCAGTCGGGACAGGTGTTCAGCTTCTTGATTGTGATTGTCTTCTCCACGCCGGTCGCGATCTCCTCAAGCGTCAGCGGAAGCCGCACCTTCAGGTCGCTCCCGGGCTGGCCGAACGTTGCCCCCTGCGAGCGCCGTCCGCCGCCACCGCCGAAGATCTCATCGAAGATCGAGCCGCCGCCACCGCCGCCGCTGAAGGCCGAGAAGATATCGTTGATATTGGAGAACGGCTGGGAATCGGCGGCGGCGCCACGCATCCCCTGATGGCCGAACCGATCATATCGCGCCTTCTTGTCAGGGTTGGAAAGCACCTCGTATGCCTCGGCGCATTCCTTGAACATCTCCACGGTTTCCGGGTTGTCCGGGTTTTTATCGGGATGATATTTGATCGCCATCTTCCGATAGGCGCTCTTGATCTCAGTCTCCGTGGCGGTGCGGCTTACGCCAAGCACCTCGTAATAATCTCGTTTATCCATAAGTCGGTTCTATACGTGCGGTATATCGTGTAGCTCTACGGCTGGGCCGGACATCGGTAGCGGCGTCTCAGCTCCCGGCGGAGACGATCACTTTTGCGTGACGGAGGACGCGATCACCATAGGTGTAGCCTGGCTCCAGCTCGGTGACCACGGTATCCTCGGGGGCATCGCTCGGCTGGCGCATCAACGCCTCGTGCAGATCCACGTTAAATGGTTGCCCCACGGTTGTCATGCGCTGCACGCCCTGCGATTCCAGTGTCTTGGCAAGCTTGTCGTTGATCAGCGAAACGCCCTGGAAGAAGCTCTGGAAGTCCCCGGACTGCGCCCCGGCCTCCACCGAACGATGGAAGTCATCGATGAT
>JBDSJW010000282.1:0-22563 GCA_039917235.1 Kapaibacterium sp. (SeqCode)
TCGTGGTCGATCGCGTCGGGCTGGTCTCCGCAAGGACGATGGCGATGATTATCAACGAGGGGATGTTTGCGATGATGGAGGGGGTTGCGACCCCCGCCGATATCGACGTGGCGATGAAGCTTGGAACAAACTACCCGGAAGGGCCGCTTGCGTGGGCCGATCGTATCGGCGCCGATATCATCCTTCATATCCTTGACGCGCTTCTGGATGAATATCGCGAGGAGCGATATCGCCCATGCGTCCTTCTCCGCCAGTTTGTCCGCGCCGGGCGCGGCGTTCACGAAAGGGACACGGCGTAAGAATATTTCCGCATGCCGTCTGCGCCTACCCATTCGCGCGCGCGAGTTAACTCTAAACCGAACGTACTTCTATGTCCGAAGCATATATCATCTCAGCTCTTCGCACGCCGATCGGCCGATACGGTGGCGCGCTCTCCCCGGTTCGCGTTGACGATATGGGGGGGCTTGTCCTTCGCACGCTGATGGAGCGAGTCGGCGTGCCGGCCGATCGGATCGACGACGTGATCATGGGGTGCGCCAACCAAGCCGGCGAGGATAACAGGAATGTGGCAAGGATGGCCCTGCTTCTGGCGGGGATGCCGCAGAGCGTGCCCGCCACAACCATCAACCGGCTCTGCGGGTCGGCGCTGGACGCGGTGATCTACGGCGCCCGGGCGATTCGTTCCGGCGATGCTGATCTGATTATCGCCGGCGGGATGGAGGTGATGTCGCGCGCTCCGTACGTTATGGCGAAAAATGTCTCCGGCGCCGCCCAGTTCGGAAACCTTACGGCATACGACACCGCGCTCGGCTGGCGATTTCCGAACCCGAGGATGGAGGCGATGTTTCCGCTGGAGCAGATGGGGGAGACGGCGGAGAATGTCGCCGAGCAGTGGAAGGTGAGCCGCGAGGAGCAGGACGCGTTCGCGCTCCGATCGCACCAGTTATCGGTGAAGGCGTGGGATGAAGGCCGCTACGATTCCACGGTGATCCCCGTGGAGATCCCACAGCGCAAGGGGAACCCGGTTGTCGTTGCGCGCGATGAGGGGCCGCGCGCCGATACATCGCTGGAGAAGCTTGCGGCGCTCAAGCCGGCGTTTCGAAAGGGGGGAAGCGTTACGCCGGGAAATTCATCGAGCCTGAACGATGGCGCCGGCGCGGTGCTGATCGCCAGCGAACGCGCCGTGCGCGAGTTCGACCTGACGCCGCAGTTGCGGTACGTTTCAAGCGGGACCGCCGGCGTTGATCCGCGCTGCATGGGAATTGGTCCGGTGCCGGCCACGCGGAAGGCGCTCGCCGCCGCGGGTCTTACCGTCGCTGATCTTGATCTGATCGAGCTGAACGAGGCGTTTGCATCGCAGTCGCTGGCGGTGATTCGTGAGCTGGAACTGGATATCGATCGGGTGAATGTGAACGGTGGGGCAATCGCGCTCGGGCATCCGCTCGGCATGTCCGGCGTTCGTCTGGTGGCGACGCTCGGCGCGGAACTGAATCGTCGCGACAATGCACGCTACGGCCTGGCGACGATGTGCATCGGTGTTGGGCAGGGGATCAGCGCGATTTTCGAGCGGATGTAGATATCGCGGTGGATGATGTGGGCGTGGATGGCGTGGGGGATATCGTCGCGGATGATGTGTGGGATGTGGGCGTAGGGGCAGTTCATGAACTGCCCTTACAATGGATACGTCATTCCGCGCCATCACCTATCATCCCATCCATCATTCCGTTGCAGCCGGCGCCTCCGGACGGGCGAACTTCGATTCCTCAAGCGTGAGCATCAGCGATATCCTGTGCGTGGCGCCGAAGCCTTCCAGGTCCGCGTTCTCCTTGGTGAACGCATAATCGATATTCAGTTTCGGGAGCTTGATCCCCGCGCCGGCGGTGATCTGCTTCAGATCGGTATAGCCGCCGCGGAGGAAGATCCGGTCCTTGTAGGAATATTCCAGCCCCGCCTGAACATCCAGGCTGGTGAAGCCGAGATTCAGCTCGGTGGATTCATGCCGCCCCTCGAACCGGAACGCCCCATCAACCACCGGCATCACGCTGTGATTATCGCCAATCCTGTATTTGTATGCGGCCCCCAGGCGCAACGTCGGGACGATAAACTCCTGGTTGCCGGTATCCCAGATCAGCAGCGATTTGGTGGCATCCGAAAGCGTGGCGCCGAGCGAGAGGCCCGCAACCGGACGATACGACGCGCTGACATCGAACCCAACGCCCCACGCCGAATGTTCCAGCACTGATTTGTAGAGGAACTTTACGCTTCCCCCCAGCGCCAGCGTGCTGTCGATCTTTCGCGAATAGGAGCCGAAGACCGCCCAGTCGGCCGCGCCGCCAAGCGTGATTTTCGCCTCATCGATCCGATCATCCTCATCCAGCTTTCCATTGCCGTTGCGGTCGATCAGCGCGTTACGGGAGTCCTTGATGCCGTCCAGGCCAAGCCTGATGGCGGTGATGCCGATCGTCTGATTTGACGTCAGCGGAAGGGCGCCGCCGGCATACTCATAGTTGATCTGGCCGGAAAACCGGGACTCGTGCAGCAGCGCGAACTGCGTATAGCCCACCCACGACAGCGCCGCCGGGTTGAAGTATCCCGCCGTCACATCGTTTGCGTATCCGGTCCCGGCGCCGCCAAGCGCCGCCGAGCGACCGCCGACGCCGAACCCGAGAAATTCGCCGGCGTATTTCGCGTTGACGAATCCCTGCGCCGAAGCCGCGACCGGGAGAAGAGCTGAAAGAAGAAGCCCGCGTACAAAAGATTTGATCATTATCGATAGGAATTTACGGGATATCTCTACAACGATCGCCCGCGGGACCGATTGTAAAGCCTGACAAAGATACGCCCATATGGCACAGTTCATGGGCTTGTCCGCTCAAAACGTTTGAGCGGCATCATCAGCATGGGGGGAGAATGCCGATTTGGAGCGGATCGATTGATGCTCCGTCGGGATACGATGTTCGTGTTACATCGCGATAATATTTTCTTCGCCGGAATAGTTGCAATGGCATTCGTGGTGCCGTATGTTTGCAACCCTATCAACGACACGGCAACACGCGCGGCGCGTACCGGATCGGTGAGACAGGCGGGAATAGCTCAGTTGGTAGAGCACCACCTTGCCAAGGTGGACGTCGCGAGTTCGAGTCTCGTTTCCCGCTCAGTGAGCAGAACATCTCTCATAGATCTGAAGTCCCGTCATCGCCATACGCCGATGACGGGACTTTTCGTTAGTGCCCCATCCTCTCTCTCCGCCGGCATTGCCGCTGGCGCCGCCGGCATCACCCAGATGTGAGCGTCTCTCCGGCACGGTTCTTCCGGAATCGTGGGCGGAGCCGGGGCAATGCGTTCCGGGCCGGCGTTCCACTAAACAATCTCTATCAACATGACCAGTGTCGTATATATCCCCGGCGACGGAATCGGGCCGAGCATCCTGGATGCCACCATGCGGATCATCGAGGCATCAGGAGTAACAATCGACTGGATCGAGGCGGATGCGGGGCTTGGCGCGTTCGAGAAGCACGGCGAGCCGATGCCCGCCGCCACGATCGAAAAAATCCGCGGCACAAAGCTGGCGCTGAAAGGCCCGCTCACAACCCCGGTCGGCACCGGGTTCCGCAGCGTCAACGTGGCGATGCGCCGGGAGTTCGATCTCTACATCAACCTCCGTCCCACAAAGAGTTTCGAGGGGGTGAAAAGCCGGTTCAGGGATATCGATATCGTTCTGTTCCGGGAGAACACCGAGGGGCTCTATTCAGGTCTTGAGCGGTATGTGGATGAGGAGAAGACGATTGCCGAGTCGATCGCCGTGGTGACGCGCCCGCATTCCGAGCGGATTGTCCGCGCCGCCTACGACTACGCCGTAAAGCATGGCCGGAAGAAGGTGACGATCGTCCATAAGGCGAACATCCTGAAGTATACGTCGGGGATGTTCCTTGAAGTGGGAAGGGAGGTTGCCAGGAACTATCCGCAGATCGAGAGCGACGACAAGATCGTGGATAACATGGCGATGCAGATGGTGATTAAACCCGAGCAGTTCGATGTGATCGTAACCACCAATCTCTTCGGCGATATCCTTTCCGATCTCGCGAGCGGCCTTGTTGGCGGCCTTGGCCTTGCGCCGGGTGCAAATATTGGTGAAGACGTCGCGGTTTTCGAGGCTGTTCATGGTTCCGCTCCCGATATTGCGGGGAAGAACCTGGCGAACCCCGCCGCCCTCCTCCTTGCCGGCACAATGCTCCTCCGCCATATCGGCGAGATGGAACGTGCGGACCGGATCGACAAGGCTCTGGCCGATGTTCTCCGCGATGGAACCAAGGTAACGCGCGATCTCAACCCGGAGTCGGGCGTTGGGACCATCGAGATGCGGGACGCGATCATCGAGCGTCTCTGACACATGAGGAAGTGATTTCGGCTTCCCCGAATCCCCGGCGGGCAATCCAGCCCGCGCAATCCCATTAGCCTTATGCTCAAGTACATTCTCAACGTCGTCATCTATCTGTCGCTTGCCGTCTGGATTGGCAGTCTGGTGTTTTTCGGGGCGGGGGTTGCCTCGCTGGTGTTCCAGTCGGGGATGCTCCCGGATCATACGATGGCCGGTGAGCTTAACAGCGCAATTCTGGACAGGCTCCGGCATATAGAAATCGTGGCGGGGGTTCTTCTTCTTGGAGGAACCTTCTACACGGCGTTCCGTTACCGTCACTGGCTGAACTGGCTTGTCCTTGTGATTGCGCTTGGGATGCTGGGGACCGCCGGATACTACTCCAGCGTCCTCTATCCGAAGATGGAGGGGCTGCGCAAGACGATCGGGAATTTCGATAATATCCCGGCCGAGAAGATGGAACTGAAGGCGGAGTTCGACCGTGGACATGTGCTTTACTCGACGCTGGTGAAGGGAGTTCTCGGCGGCGGAGTGCTTGTGCTGATCCTCCATACCATTGCGTTCGTCAGGTATACGGAGCTTCATGCGTCGCGCTACCGTCGGCTGGAGAATGACTGGCGACAGTTGACGGAGAAGGGGAGCCCGGCCGATGCCGCCGGGGAGCAGCGGGCAACCGCGCCACAAAAATCGATTCCCGAGGCAATTCCAAAGAAACCTGTTGCAGCAACGTAGGCGGCGGTTGTAATTTCGTGGCCGTTTAATTCCAATGAGCGCATCCGGAAAGGTGCAGGAGTGGTTTAACTGGAACGCCTGGAAAGCGTTTGTACGGGTTAAACCGTACCGAGAGTTCGAATCTCTCCCTTTCCGCTTGAAGCGTGACGATTGCTTAAGATCGTCACGCTTCTGTATTTTCCGGCCATGCCGTTGTACGGCTCTCTCTCTGGTACAATCCCGATACGGACATCTTCATGATCTGCCTGTTCGAAGATCACCTTACCGGCAATTTCTATCCCGTCTCCCTGACGCACCATCTCTCCGATCTGCTGGTGGGCGCTCGGACGCTCCGCGCGCGCGCCATGCGGGCAACCGGCAGCCAGGATGTGACCATCCACGGCAGAAAATATATTCGCGAGTATTATGCGGCCGCGCGGGAGCGGGTGGAGCCGCCAATCGTCCCGACGACATTTCTCAATGCCCGCGTTGCGTTCAATAGCTCCCTGACCGATCATTTCCCCGATGGGCCGGAATGGATCGCCCGTCGCGATGAGATCACGATAGCCGCGCGCCTGCTGCCGGAAACAATCGCGATGCTCGACTGGGATGCCGACGCTCTGGACTTCTCGTCGCTTGACGGGGTTCCCGTGGTTGAGCTGGCGATGGCGACCCCGTATGAATATCTCTGGGATCTGATCTACGACAATGGCGCGAGAATCGCGGAGGATTTTCAGGCGGGAGTCAGCAGCGGCGGGACCATTATGCAGGGCGCGCACTCTATCGCGGAGGAGCGTATCGCGATCGGCGAGGGATCGGTGGTAAAGCCGGGATGCGTTATCGACGCATCGCACGGGCCGGTGATCATCGGGAGGGATGTGGAGATGATGCCGAACGCGGTGATCGAGGGGCCATGCTCGATCGGCGACGGAAGCAGGATCAAGATAGGGGCGAAGATCTACGAGGGGACATCGATCGGCCCGTACTGCAAGGTCGGGGGGGAGGTGGAGAACTCCATCATCCTTGGCTATTCCAACAAGCAGCACGATGGGTTCCTGGGGCACAGCTATCTGGGCTGCTGGGTCAATCTGGGGGCCGATACCAACACCTCCGATCTGAAGAATAATTATGGAACGATTCGTGTCGTGCTGGACGGGAGGCAGATCGACACCGGAAGGATGTTCCTGGGATCGCTGATCGGGGATCAGAGCAAGACCGGCATCAACACCATGCTGAACACCGGGACGGTGATCGGCGTGGCGGCGAATATCTTCGGCGGCGGGTTCGCTGAGAAGTCCATTCCATCGTTCGCCTGGGGCGGTTTCGGGGAGGCGGAGCGATTCCGGCTGGATGACGCCATCGAACTTTCCCGTCGCGTGGCTGCTCGCCGGGGGATCATGTTCGGCCCGGCCAATGAAACGTTGTTACGATATCTGTATGAGCGCAGCCGGTAAGTTTTGCGATATTACTTTTTCTTCGGGATCTCCCGGTCCATAACCTAACGAGCAGAGGCCTCATGCGGTATTCATTACAGAGCTTGTTCGCGTCGGTCGCAATTGTCTCCCTTGCGCTTGCCCTTGGCGGCTGTCCCTCGCACAAGCGTATCACGCTTGAAGGATATAACGAGGGGATGCTTGCCGGAAAGCGCGTTGCAGTGATTGTTCCCGCATCGGCCGATCTGGTCCTTGCCGACCCCGCGGCATACGCTTCCTCCCGCGGCATCGATGGCGGCGAGGCGGCGGCACACCTTGCCACCGAGTTTCCGGTGAACATGACGCACACGCTTGGCGAGCAGTTCGATTCCAACACGGTTGTCAGCTACAAGGATCAGCCGGTGGCCGGGATCGTCAACCTGAACGCCACCTCCAGCTTCGCCGGCGGCATGCCGAAGTCATGGGACGATGTGAAGCGCGCCGGGCGGGAGGGGCTGATGGACTATATGATCGTCCTGAACAATGTGACCATGAGGAACAGCACCTCCTCGGCCGCCAGAGGGAAGGAAGGGGTCGATGCCGACTATATCCTTATCGACTCGCAGCGTGGAAAGGTGATGACCTCCGGCCATATCTCCCTCTCGCAGGAGGATGTGCAGACGCCGATGTCCACCTACCAGCGGCTTGCAAACCAGCTTGCGGAGAAGCTTCCGTTCTCGATCTCCGTGGCGGCAAAGAAATAGTATCCGGCCGGGGCGGCGCGGGGCCATGCCCGTCCGCCCGATTCCGGCCCGCCATCGCGCGCGCCTGCGGGCATCTCCACGGCGCCCGCCGCCATTGGTAAAGCCTTCACTTTTCGGTAGCTTGAGTCTCTCCATCTCCGCCCGTCCCCCTGGACGGACTTGTTCGGCAGTACGCTGCCACCGTCGATCCGGTGCATCGATTATCAACTCCTTTTGTCTCTGATATCCTCCGACTGATGGCATCTAAAAAGAATAGAACCTCCCTCGCCAAGAGCCTTGCCGGAACCGCACCGCTGGGGGCGAGCACGTCCTCGGCCACCGCCGATCTGGAAAAGGCATTTAACGAGCCTGCTCCGGGGGGCGCTCCCGTTCCCACGAACGGCGCGAACGGCTCGGCCAACGGCGGTGCCGCGAAATCATCGCACACGGCTCTCGGCCTGACGGTCGATGATCTGCGCGATTCGCTCCGGATGATGATGCTGGCCCGGCGGACCGATGAGAAGCATATGATCATGCTGCGGCAGAACAAAAGCTTCTTCCATATCGGCGTCTCGGGGCACGAGGCCATCCAGATCGGCATAGGGCGCTCGCTCCAGGTGGATCGGGACTGGGCATGGACCTACTACCGCGATCTGGCGATGGCCTACATGTTCGGCCATACGCCGAACGATCATTTCCTCGGGGCGTTCGGCAAGGCCGATGATCCCGCCAGCGGCGGACGCCAGATGCCGTGCCATCATGGCAACAGGCGGCTCAATCTTCCCACGCAGTCCTCGCCGACCGGAACGCAGTTCCTGAACGCGGTCGGCTGCGCGATGGCCTCCCGGATGAACGGGACCGATGAGGTGACGTATGTGGCTTCGGGGGAGGGGACGGCCAGCCAGGGGGAATTCTACGAGGCGGTCAACTGGGCCTCGCGGGAGAAACTTCCGGTGATCTTCTGCATTCAGGACAACGGCTACGCCATCTCCGTTCCGGCATCGCAGCAGACGGCCGGCGGCAGGGTTGGGGAGCTGTTCCAGAACCATCCGCACCTCGAAGTGATCTTCGTGGATGGCACCGATCTTCTCGCCAGCTACGAAGCAGGTCGTCGCGCCGTTGAGCGCGCCCGCCGTGGCGATGGCCCCACGCTGATCCACGCCAGCGTCATCCGCATCCTTGCCCACTCCAGCTCCGACGACCAGAAGAAATATCGCCCCGCCGATGAGCTGGAAGCAGATCTTCAGCGCGACCCGATTGTCAAGCTGAGCGATTATCTCACTTCCCACGGGCTGATGACGGCGGCGGAGATCAAGGCGCTTCACGATGGCGTTGTGCGGGAGATCGACGTGGCGGCCGACTGGGCGCTCGCCGAGGCCGATCCTGATCCCGCGACCAGCATCGATTACAATCTTTCCCCCGACGGCTGGGGCGATCTGAAGTTCGAGGCGACGCCGGTGGAAGGGGAGAAGGTTGTGCTGATCGACGCGATCAACCACGCGCTCCACGAGGAGATGGTTCACAACCCGAAGATGTTGATCTTTGGCGAGGATATCGCTGATAACAAGGGGGGCGTCTTCGGGTCAACGCGCGGGCTGACCAACGCGTTCGGCGTGGAGAGGGTCTTTAACTCGCCGCTGGCGGAGGCATCGATCGTCGGCGTGGCGCTGGGGCTTGCCACGCGCGGCTACAAGCCATGCGTGGAGATTCAGTTCGGCGACTATATCTGGCCGGCCTTCATGCAGTTGCGGAACGAGGTGGCAACGCTCCGGTATCGCTCCAACAACGGCTTCTCCTGCCCGATGGTTGTGCGCGTGGCCGTTGGCGGCTATATCCACGGCGGGCTCTATCACTCACAGAACATCGAGGGGTTCTTCTCCCATGTTCCGGGTCTGCTGGTTGCCTATCCCTCCAACGCCGCCGACGCCAAGGGGCTGCTGAAAACCGCCTGCCGTCTGGATGATCCCGTGATCTTCTGCGAGCACAAGGGGCTCTTCAGAATGCCCTTCTCCTCCGGTCCCGAGCCTGACGAAAACTACCTTGTCGAGTTCGGCAAGGGGAAGATCGTCCGCGAGGGGAATGATCTGACGGTCGTTACCTGGGGAGCGATGGTGAAGGAGGCATTCAACGCCGCCAAGAAAATCGAGTCGGAGACCGGCCGGACCACCGAGGTGATCGATCTGCGGACGATTATCCCGTGGGACAGGGAGATGGTGCTGAACTCCATCCGCAAGACCGGCCGTGTCGCGGTGGTGTATGAGGATATGCTGACGATGGGTTTTGGCGCGGAGATCGCCGCGGTGATCGCGAAGGAAGCGTTCACCATGCTCGATGCTCCGGTTGAACGTGTTGCCGCGAAGGATTCCCATATCCCGTATCACCCGGTTCTGGAGAACGATGTTCTCCCGAGCGAGCGGACAGTGTACGAGGGAATGCGCCGCGCGCTCGACTTCTAGCAGGCTGTTGAATGAAGGACGTCATCTGCGGCGTTGGTCAACAATCTGATAAGGGAAGGGGATATCTGCTGACCGTATGAACAGGGGACGCCGTCGCTATTTGCGGCGGCGTCGGAATCATGTTGATGTTTTCGATGCTATTGAGGTCCGGCTATGAAACTATCGATATGGTGTTGCGCCGTCTTCTGTCTGCTCGCCATTGCTCCGATGCTCGATGCCCAGGAAGCACGCATCAATATGGGGCCGGGGATCAACTCCGCCTACAGCGAGCTTCAGCCGGTGATAACATCGGACAACCAGATCCTTTTCTTCACGCGAAAAGGGCACCCCGATAACGTCGGCTATCCGACCAGGCCGGACGACGAGGATATATGGTATGCGACCCGGAAGGCCGACGGCACCTGGACCGATGCGGTGCATCTTGCCGGCCCGCTCAACACCCCCGGCTACGACGGCGTCCGCGCCGTCAACAACGCGACCACGCATCTCTATCTCCAGAACCAGTACCGCGCCGATGGAACGCGGGGCAAGGGGTTCAGCGTGAGCGAGCGCGTCGCCGATGGAAGCTGGGGATATCCCACGCCGCTGGAGATCGAGAACTATTATAACGATACAACGGTGGCGACGCTTGCCGTGTCGCAGGATGAAAAGGTGCTGATCCTCTCGGTAAAGCGGAGGGATTCCAAGGGGGGGCACGATCTCTATGTCTCCTTCAAGACCGGCGATTACTCCTTTTCCGAGCCGAAGCTGATCGATGAGCTGAGCACCACGGGGGATGAGATCGCCCCGTTCATCGGCTTCGATAACGGCACGCTCTACTTTCCCTCAACCGGGTTCGGCGCCGACAGCGGGGCGCACGATATCTTCGTCACCCGGCGGACCGACAGCACATGGCTCCACTGGACGAAGCCGGAAAAGCTCCCATCGCCGATCAACACGCCATCGGCCGATTTCTATTTCGATCTCTCCGCCAGCAGCGATACCGCCTACGTTGCAAGCTGGCACGAGACCACCTCGCGCGGCTACGGGAAGAGCGATATCTGGAAGATCGCCATGCCGCAACGCTACCGGCCGGGGACATTTATTCCCGGAGGGGAGGGGCCGGATATCGCCCACGGCAACACGCCGATGCCGAACGGCGACGGCCCGCCGACCGGGGCGCTCCTCCGCCTGGAGAACCTCTTTTTCGATACCGATAAATCGAGCGTCCGCCGCGATTCAAAGGAGCCATTGGAAAGGCTCTTGACTATGATGAAAGCCTACCCGAATATGCGGATCGAAATTCAGGGTCATACCGACAGCGATGGTTCCGACGAGCATAACATCTCACTCTCCGGCGAGCGCGCCACGACGGTGAAGAAATATCTGATGGATAACGGGATTGCCGCGGGACGCATCGAGGCGAAGGGATATGGCAAGGCGGAGCCGATCGCTCCAAACACGACATCGGCCGGCAAGCAGCTTAACCGGCGTGTGATGGTGCAGGTGCTCGGCTATGACTATAACGGCTAGGCCCGCGCGGCTTCCCACCTGAATCTCCGCTCATCTTTGATCGCCTGGCCTGCTGCCAGGCTCCGCCGAACCAAACTGAGAATATCGTCTTGAACGAAGATCGGAGCAATCCCCGATGGAACGGAATTGCCGCCATGCGGCTTGTCACCTTCATCGGCCTTCTGCTGCAACTTGTTCTTCTCTTCCGCTCCGATGAGCGATTTCTCTCCCGCCCCTTTCAGGAGGATTCCTTCTATGTGATGAGCGTTGCCCGCTCCCTTGCGCGCGGGCTGGGGCTTTCCGTGGATGGCGTTCATCCCACCAACGGCGTCCAGCCGCTTATCTGCTTCCTTGACGCGCCGCTCTTCGCGATCTCCGGCGGAAATGATTTCCTCGCGCTCCGGCTGGTGCTTCTTCTTCAGATCATCATCATGAGCTGCGCGGTCTTCGCGGTTGCCCGGTTCGTGACAACGTTGCTGAAGGATGAGGGGGAGCGGCGGCGGGTCTTCTGGCTGATGACGATGATCCTGGCGTGGAGCTATACGATCGTCAATGGGCTGATGAACGGGCTGGAAACCGGTCTTGCCGTCGCGATAACATTTTTGACGCTGGCGTACTACAACTCCAGTGTCGCCAATCCGCTTGACGTCGGGACTCCGCCGTTTCGGAATTATCTGGTCCTTGGCGCATTGCTCGGCATCGCCGTGCTGACCCGGATCGATATCGCCATCCTCGTCCCGACCATCCTCCTCGTCCATCTTATCCAGGCGCACCTCCGCTTCCGGTCGCTCCCGATGAACGAACGGCTCCGCGCGGCCCGGAGGGTATTCGTTGGCTGTTTCATTGTCGGCGCGATGAGCCTTGCGATAAGCTCTCCCTGGTGGGTCTACAACGTGACACGGTTCGGCAGCCTTGTGCCGATCAGCGGCCAGTCACAGCGGATGCTCCTGCCGAACTGGAGGATCAACCTCTCCGCCACCGCCATTGTTCTCGCCGATGCCGTCGCGGTCACCTACAACACCCCGCGTGCCCTGGCCGATCGGTTTCCGGTGATCGGGACGATCGTTCTTCTTATCGTTATTATCGGCGGGCTGGCCGTTACCGGCGGGCTTCCAACGCTCCGGCGCGCCGTGGCGGCGTGGCGCGGGAACTGGGATCTGCGCGGAGCGATTCCGCTGCTGGCGTTTGGCGGATGCCTGCTGATCTACTACAACTTCTTCTTCGGCGCCCCTCATTTCATCGTCCGCTATCTGATTCCTGTCAGGCTTGCCATCATGCTCGGCATGGTGAGCCTTCTCTATCTGGTCTGGCGACTTGCCGACAGGCCCGCCGTTCGTCGTTTCCTGATGGTTCTGTTGGTCGCGTGCATGGGGGCGGCGTGCTACGGCTTTACCTGGAATCTCGACGGCCATGGGGGGAACACCTTTGCCCTCCCCGCGCTCTTTATCAGGGATTCGCTCCCGCCGACCAAATCCGTCGGGATGTTCCAGTCCGGCACGACCGAATTTGTGAACCGGAATGTGATCAACCTGGATGGGAAGGTGAACGGCGCTGCGCTTAACGCGCTGCTGCGCGGGACCATCTCCAAGTACATCGATTCACTCCGTCTCGACTATATCATCGACTGGGATTTCTATACCGATCAGGCGTTTGCCGATCCCGTGACGCGCAGCCATTACCAACCCGTTGATACGCTGGCGGCATTTGTTGTCTGGAAGCGGAAGGAGGAGTAGTCGCAACGTCTGATTGCCGGCCACGTATAGGGCCCCCGGCAAATCGGATGGGAGCTTCCTGTGGTATATTCATGTATCTGCCGGAGGCTCCGGCCTGTGAATCGCACAATCCGATGATCAACAGCTTCGACGCGGAGATCTGCATGCGTACACTTAACATTATATCGGTCCATCTGCTATCGCTTATCGGGCTGCTCCTCATTCCCGCGACGGGATGGGGGCAGAGCGGTGGCGTCTACGTCCTGGAAATCTCGGGCGATGTCGATCTTGGGATGGCGCACTATGCGCGCCGCGTCTTCGCCGATGCCGCGGAGCATCATGCCAGGGCAATCGTCCTCCATATCAATACATTCGGTGGACGTATCGACGTGGCGACCGAGATACGGGACGCGGCGCTTGCTTCATCGGTGCCGGTGATTGCCTATGTGGATCGGCGGGCGATCTCCGCCGGGGCCATGATCGCCCTCTCCGCCAGGAAAATCGTGATGGCGCCGGGGGGGAGCATTGGCGCGGCAACGCCGGTCTACAGCAACGGCGAACGGGCATCGGAGAAGGTGGTGAGCTATATGCGCGGGGAGATGCGTTCCACCGCCGAACGGAACGGGCGGAACCCGCAGCTCGCCGAGGCGATGGTGGATGAGAATCTCTCCATCGATGATTCCACGCTGAAAAAATCGGGCGAGCTGCTGACGATGACCACCGATGAAGCGGCCCGCGTCGGCTACTGCGACCTTGTGGCGCCGACGCTGAATGAGGCGCTGGCAAAGCTGGGCTACGGATCGGCCCCCGTCATCCAGACCGGCTCGGCGTGGGGGGAGACGCTGGTGAATGTGCTAACGCATCCGGCGATCAACGCGTTGCTGATCATGCTTGGGCTTGGGGGAATCTTCTTTACGATCAAGACCGGACATCCCAGCGTGATTTCGGGAATCGGGCTCTTCGCCATCGCGCTCTTCTTTGGCGCGCAGTATGTCGCCGATCTTGCGACCTATGTTGAGGTGCTGATTTTCGTGGCCGGCGTGCTTCTGCTGATGCTGGAGATCTTTGTGATCCCCGGGTTCGGCGTTGTTGGCGTTCTCGGCATTCTGCTGATTTTCGGAGGGTTGTTCCTGGCGCTTGTTGGCGGGTTCAACGGCATCTCCTATCAATCGCTGGCGGTCCCGTTGTATACGATGATCGCTTCGCTCCTCGGGCTTTTCATTCTGATCGCGCTGATGATCAAGTATCTTCCCGCCTCGCGGACATTCAGCCGGTTTGTGCTGGTATCTCCGGCAACCTCGTCGGATGCCATTCTCGCGGGTGTCGATTATCAGCGGCTGGTCGGCCATACGGGGGCCGCGCTTACCACGCTCCGCCCGTCGGGGGTGGCGCAGCTTGATGGCGACCGGTTCGATGTTGTCAGCGACGGAAGCTTTATTCAGGCGGGGGAGAGCGTGCGGGTGGTAAAGGTGACCGGAAGGAATATCGTGGTCAGACGGGCGGACGAGAAAGGGTGATGATCGTGTACATTCGTGATCAGCAACCGTGCCCCTGTTTGGCACTGACTTTGTGCAATTCAGATGATTTCATTGTAAATGCGTGATCGGTTCCACATCATCCTGACGATCTGTGCGTTGTGCATGGCCTCGTCGCTGGCGGCCGCGCGCGAACTCACGCTGGTCGATGACGACAAGCCGCGCGTCCGTCCGTTCATCCTGGACAGCATCGCAATCTCCCGGGCCGATGTCTTCGACAGCACCACGATTCCGATCATCGGAGGGGTGCTGGATCATCTTCATGCGCTCACAAAGGAAAGAGTGATCCGCGAGGAGATCTTCCGTGAGATCGGAGATACGGTCACGCAGTCCGATCTTGATGAAATCGAGCAGAACCTCCGCGGCCTGACAATCTTCGCCGATCTGAGAATCGACGTGCGTACCACCGCGGAGGAGGAGATGAAGGAGGTTCCCCACGCCACGCTCTACATCTGGACGCAGGACAGTTGGTCGCTCAGAACCGCTGGAAGCTACAGTACAAATGATACGATCATCTCATACAGCGGATCGCTCAGGGAGGCGAACCTCCTTGGCTACGGCAAAACGTTCGGCCTTTCGGCGGACTATACCAATTTCAACAATCGCGGCTGGCGATATGGGACGTTCTATCTCAATCCGAACATCTTCGGCACCTATGTACAGGTCGGTGGCGAGGCGATTCTATCAGGCCCCGAGCGCTCCGGCTACTTCTTTGCCGCGCGTCCTTTCTTCTCCGATCGGACGCCGTATGCGTTCAGCGCGCTGGCTTCGTATGCGTTCGGCCCCGAGCTTTCGTGGTTGCGGCGGTCCAGAACCGAGGTGGTGACATCGGAAGTGCCGGCGCACAGGACCACGCTCAGCGGATGGTTCAGCAGCGCGAAGCAGCAGGCCTCCTCCTCCGATGTCTTCCGTTCCTCGGTGAGCATCCTCTACAACCAGGTGCGCCGCGATGATGGCGTCGCCTTCCCGCGCGCGTTCGAAAACAGCGTTGGGGTGTTCGGCGGCATCAGCTCGCGACGAAGGGAATACACCCGCGTTGTCGGTGCCGATATGGATGGCGATGTTCAGGTGCCGGTCGGCGCGATGGGGAGTGTGACGGTGGGGAAGATCGCGCCGGTGAACGGCGGTGGTGATAACGTGGTGTATATCGGGGCGGACGCCCGGCAATCGGTCAGGTGGGATAATTTCGTCGGCTCCGCGGCGGTGGAATCCGGGACAGGGCTTTCGGGAAAATCGGCTCAGTTCACAACGTTCCGCTCGTCGCTGAAGGGGACCTATCTCTTCAACCCCGGCGCGCTGGTCATGCGCATCTCGCAATCGACAGTCTGGAACTGGCCTCGGTATCTTGCTCTGCCGATTGACAACCTGAACGGCCTCCGTGGCTATTCGCAGGGGACGATTTTCGGCGATAACCGGATCGTGATCAACACCGATCTCCGGTTCCCCTCGCTCCTCAAGATCTGGATCTTCGATCTGGGGGCGGCCGCCTTCTACGATCTTGGATCGGTCTGGCGCCAGTCGGAGCAGATCGGCGGCATTCAGTTTCATTCCAGCGCCGGGCTCGGCATCAGAGTCGGCAACGCGCGGGCCTCGATCGACAAGGGGTGGTTTCGTGTTGATATCCCCTATAATTTCGATGAGCGGCGGATCAGCAGGATCATCATCAGCAGTCAGGAGGCGTTCGATTTCTTCGGCACGCTCGATTATCGTCCTCCCGCCCCATATCTCTATTAGCGCCGATGCCGATATCTTCCGGAAGGAGATCCGGCCGGCGGCGCGGCTCATTTGAAGATCCCCGTGGTTACGCGGGGGGCGCTCAGATCACGTATCGACCGGACCCTCTCCGGTCGTGATACCGATAGATCAGCATGGTACTAGTTCCTCGCTCGCTCCGTACGAAGATTCTCCTCGGTTTTGCCGTGGTGGTGCTGCTGGTGACGTTCGTATCGGTCTGGACCGTGACGAATATCTACGACATCAGCCATAGTGCCACGGCGCTGATCGACGGTGATTTCCGCACGGTGGACGCTGGAAGCCAGTTGCGGAACGAGCTTTCCGGCTACAACATGTCGCTGATACAGTATATGGCAAACCGTGGCGACAGTTCCCGCGCGGCGATGACGCTGCATCAGGAGCAGGTTCATCACTGGATCGAGGAGATGCGGCACTCCGAGGCGGATACCGCCATGGCGACGCTGCTGGATACGGTTGGCAATCGCTTCCGGCATCTTAACGTGCTGGTGACGCAACTGGTGGAGATCGTGGCATCAAACAGGGATGCATCGCTCTCCATGCCGCGGGCGCTCGACTTCTATTCCAACAAGTATCTGCCGGTCTATCAGAGCATCGCGCTGGGGTTGCGGGCGCAGAGGGACACCGATTACCATCACAGTCTGGCTGCAATACAGCTTATCGATTCCAGCGCCCGGTTTATCGGTCTTTCCACGATGATCATCGCGGCCGCGATGCTGATTCTCTGCATTGTGGCAAGCCAGAAGGTCTTGCAACTGGTGTTGATGCCGATCCGCCAGCTTACTGCCAGCGTGGAGCGGGTCGCGGCGGGGGATTTTCAGCATGATATTGCCGAGAATGAATCGGAGGATGAGCTGAGCGGGCTTGTGCGCGCATTCAATCGAATGACCCGTCGGCTGAGCGCCTACGATGCGATGAAGCTGGGGGAGATCGTGGCGGAGAAGCGGAGGTGCGAGACGATCGTCCGCGACCTTACCGATGTGGTTGTCGCCACGGATGAGCAGTTCAGGGTGATCTATTTCAACAGGCGGGCGGAGGATGTCTTCGGGCTTCCGGCGCGGATGGCGATCGGCGGCGCTCTTTCCGACCTTGCGCGCGCGCGGCCGCTGATGCTGAAGTTGCGGGAGGATATCGGCGCCGGCCGGTTCGACGGCCCGGAGGAGATGGTGACTTCGATGGCGGGGGGAGCCGAGCTTACCTACAACTACGAGGCGCAATCGATCAGGAACGAGACGGGGGATATCCTCGGCTATGTTCTTCACCTGAAGGATGTGACACGGTTCCGGCAGCTTGATGAGATCAAAACGAAGATGGTCTCGACCGTATCGCACGAGCTGCGGACGCCGCTTACCTCCATCGGGATGGGGCTTGAGCTGATGCTGGAGGAGGATATGCGGGCAGGCATGGAGCCGCTCCAGCTTGAACTGCTCCAGAATATTCAGGAGGATGTAAGGAGGCTCCAGAGCTTCTGCAACGATCTCCTCGATCTTTCGCGGCTTGAGTCGGGGAGAATGCGGTTGAACCTTGCGCCGATCGCCCCGCGAAACCTTGCCGAAAACGCCGTGCGAAACATCATACCGCTGGCGCGGCGGCAGGAGATCCAGATCGACACGACCGGCATTCCGCTGACCCTCCCGGATGTTCTCTGCGACAGCGACCGGGTCGCGCAGGTGTTCAACAATCTCTTCAGCAACGCTATCCGTTATACCCCTCTCAGGGGGACGATTGCCGTTACGGCGACGTTGGGAAACGGGGCCATCGAGTTCAGGGTGCGGGATAATGGTCCCGGAATTGCTCCCGGTGATGCGCTGCATGTTTTCGAGAAATTCTACCAGGTTCGGGATGATCAGAGGGCGGGTGGCTCCGGACTTGGCCTAGCAATTGTTAAGGAAATTATTGATGCGCACGGTGGAACGGTCTGGGTGGAAAGCGCCGCCGGCCAGGGAAGCTCCTTTACGTTTACTCTCCCCGTCTCTCCGGTTAGCCTGGAAGGGCCTGGGGATATGCCTGTGAACCGGAGGCTTGGCGAATCATCCTGACAACCGCATGCCGTCGAAGGCATACCACTGGAGGCCCGTACATCTGGATAACATTGCAACTGCTGGCCGGTATCGATCCATGATCCTCACGGAGTCGCCAAGTATAGGGGAACGCCGTAGCGATTGCCCTGATCGAACGTCGCGTCCGGTATCAGACGTCCGCATAATCCGCGGCGAAGATACCCGGGAGTATATCCATGCAAGCCGTCGCGGGCCGCGGTCCCTGACGGAGTAGAGGAAGGAGTAGGGGAGATGACACGACGTTTACTTGTTGTCGATGACGAGAAGAATATCAGGTTCACGGTGGTCCATGCGCTGAAGAGCGACGATTACGATGTGGACGCGGCCTCCAATGGAATCGAGGGGTTGCGGACATACGTGGCGGGCCATTACGATCTGCTGCTTATCGATCTGAGGATGCCCGGAATGACCGGGCTGGAAATGCTTCGCGAGATCAGGCATATAAGCCCGGACGCGCCGGCGGCGGTGATCATTACCGCCTACGGTGTTCCGCAGCAGCTTATTGAAGCCGCGGAGCTTGGGGCGATAGATTTTATCAGAAAGCCGTTTTCGATCCAGATGATACGGGGTCTGATCCGTGACATCTTCGACCGTATCGATATGGACCCATCCGCCGAAATCGAGGAGAACAGCACGGCCGGACGTTGCCTCCAGCTTGGGAAGCGTGCCCTGATGACCCGTGACTGCGTCCAGGCGCTGAAGTGGCTGCATCATGCCATCCAGCTTGATCCGACCCTGGTCGATGCTCATCTCTATCTCGGCCTCTGCACATTGCTAACCAACCACATCGCGGCATCGATCGAGCACTTCCGCAGTGCCCTCGCCATCGATGCCACCAATAAGACTGCCGCCGAGTATCTGGCATGGCTGGCGGAACAACCCGTATAACAGTCCGGCCCTCACCGGAGGATATACAATCATGCAATCTGCAACACAACTAACCCCATAAAGGCTACCCGATGGCTGAAGCATCCAATGCGGCGGCAACGTCGGCGCCCCCACCGCTTACCACCTTTATGCGTTATCTGGCGCATGAACTTGGGAATCCGGTAGCAAGCATTCGTATGTCGGCTGAAATGCTTTTGGGAGATTATCCTTCCGAAATGCACCCCGAACTATTTCAAATTATAATGTCCGAGTCGCAAAGACTCGAATCCCTCATTGAAAACGCCGTATATTTCGTCTCCGTCAGCGCCCCCAAGCTGGTTTCGCTGGAGATCGCCCAGATCGTGGAGGTGGCCATGCGGCAGGCGGAACTTGCCGAACCGCCGGATGTACGTCTGGAACTGAACCAGGCGACCATTTATGGCGACATCGCCCAGATTTCGCGGTTATTCAAGGAGCTGCTCTTGAACGCCGCCGAGTCCGGTGCCTCTTCAGTTCTTGTTTCCGCCGTCGTGGAGGGGGATGACCTGATCCTTTCCGTACAAGACAATGGACGCGGAATCCCCGCCGAAAAGCTCCCGAATATCTTTAGCCCATTTTTTACAACCCGCGAGGGAAAACTGGGCCTGGGACTTTCCATTGCAAAACGTATTGTAGAATTGCATGACGGTACGCTCGAGGTCGCTCCAGCCGACCCTGCCGGTACGGCGGCGACCATGAGGTTTCCACAAAGCTCCAGATAAATATAATGGCTCGTATTCTAGTTGTCGATGATCAGGTCAGCGTTCGCAAGACCTACTCAATGATTCTCAGCGCCAACGGTCACGAGGTTTCGGTTGCCCGGAACGGGGAGGAGGGACTGAAACTCCTTGCCGACGAGGATCTGGATCTGGTGATCAGTGATATGCGCATGGAGCCGGTGGATGGCATGACCCTGCTTCAGCAGGGGAAAGAGCTGCGCCCCGATGTTGAATTTCTGCTGGTAACCGGCTTCAGCTCGGTCGAGGATGGCGTTGCCGCCATGCGCGCGGGGGCGTACGACTATATCACCAAGCAGACCAATACCGAGGAGCTTCTGGAGCTGGTGACCAAGGCGGTGGAGAAGCGCACCCTGAACAGCAGGGTGAAGATGCTCGAATCGCGGATCAACGGGCCGGAGGCGTTCGGGCGGATCATCGGCAATTCGCCGGCGCTCCGAAGCGTCCTGACGATGGTTGAAAAGGTTGCCCCAACCGATACCACGGTGCTGCTGCTGGGGGAATCGGGAACCGGCAAGGAGCTGATCGCCGAGGCGCTTCATCAGCTCAGCAACCGGCGGAGCAAGAGCTTTGTGCCGGTCAACTGCGGCGCTATCCCGCCGAACCTGGAGGAGTCCACGCTGTTCGGCCATGTCAAGGGATCGTTTACCGGTGCCATCGCCAACAAGGATGGCCTTTTCAAGGAGGCCGATGGCGGGACGATTTTCCTTGATGAGCTTGGGGAGATGCAGCTCGAAACTCAGGCCAAGCTCCTCCGCGTGCTTCAGCAGATGGTTGTCTACCGCGTGGGCGATACCAAGCCCACAAAGGTCGATGTCAGGATCATCGCCGCCACCAACCGCGATCTCCGGAAGATGGTGGATGAGGGGAAATTCCGGCAGGATCTCTACTATCGCCTTAACGTGATCTCCGTTCATCTTCCGCCGTTGCGTGAGCGTGGGGAGGATGTGCTGGCGCTGACCAATTACTTCGGCATGAAGTACTCGGAGCGGATGAACAAGACGTTCCAGGGCTGCTCTCCGGGGCTGCTCGAAGCGCTTCGGAAGTACGGCTGGCCCGGAAATATCCGCGAGCTTCAGAACATCATCGAGCGCCTTGTGATCCTCTCGGACGGGCCGATGCTCGATGAAACCCATCTTCCAAAGGAAGTGCTCCAATCCCCGAGCGGCAACGACGGGGTGATCGGCGCGCAGGACAAGACGCTGGCGGAGGTGGAGCGGCAGTATATCCTGGGCATGCTGGAGCGCTACGAAGGGCAGAAGACGATCGCCGCCGAAAAGCTCGGGATCAGCACCACCACGCTCTGGAGGAAGCTGAAGGAATACGGCGTCAACTGACCTTCCGTCGGGGAGCTCCGGGTTGCCGGAGATCGTAAGCTATCGACCTGGGGCGAGCCATTGTGTTCGCCCTTCGTCATATATTAGGGGTCGAACCGAAACAGGGCATCAATCAACATTCAATATAGAAGCGGGACAAGCAATGTACGAGCACGTGGAAGCGAAACTGGAAGAGCAGGTCGGGAAGGTCGATTATCTGCGGAGGTGTCTTTGACCTCGACCGCAAAGAACGGGAGGTAGCGGAGATGGAGGCGCAGTCGCTTGCGCCGACGTTCTGGGATGACAACATTGGCGCGCAGAAGGTGATGCGGGAGATCAATATCCGCAAGGAATGGATGGAGGAATGGGGAGCGGCCCGCAAGCAGGCGGACGATGTGATCGCGCTGATCGAGCTGGGTCGCGAGGCGGGGGATGATTCGATGGGGGAGGAACTTGACGCGGAAGTGGCCGCGCTTGCCGCGAAGGTGGAGGCGCTGGAGTTTCGGAATACCCTTTCCGATCCCGACGATATCCGCGATACGATCCTCAAGGTGCAGGCCGGCGCCGGAGGAACGGAAGCGCAGGACTGGGCACAGATGCTCCTCAGAATGTATATGCGCTGGGCGGAGAGGAAGGGCTACCGGGTTGCGCTTCTGGATGAACAGGAGGGGGATGGCGCGGGGCTCAAATCCGCGTCGATCGAGATCACCGGCCCGTATGCGTTCGGCAATCTGAAGTCGGAGAATGGCGTGCATCGCCTTGTGCGCATCTCGCCGTTCGATTCCAACGCCCGTCGCCATACATCGTTCGCATCGATCTTTGTCTATCCCGTGGTGGAGGATGATGTTGAGGTGGAGGTCAACCCGGCCGACGTAACGCTGGAGACATTTCGCTCCGGCGGTAAGGGGGGGCAGAATGTGAACAAGGTGGAGACCGCCGTGCGGCTTCGCTACGAGTATACCAGCCCGCGCGGCGACAAGCATATGCTTATCGTAAGCTGCCAGGAGGAGCGCTCCCAGTTGATGAACCGCGAACGGGCGATGAAGATGCTGAAATCCGAGGTGTACGAGGTGCTACGGCGCGAAGAGGAGGAGCGGAAGGCGGCCATCGAGGGCTCGAAGAAGAAGATTGAATGGGGAAGCCAGGTCCGTAACTACGTCTTCCAGCCGTACACGCTGGTAAAGGATACCCGGACCGGCGCTGAAACCGGCGATGTGCAGGCGGTGATGGATGGCGAGATCGACCAGTTCATCAAGGCGTACCTGATGGAATTTTCCGCGCCAGCCGAGGAATAAATCGATTACGTATCGCGTTGTGTCGCTCGCGTTGTGTCGGGGCGGGTCTGAGACCCGCCCCG
>JBDSJW010000283.1:0-2647 GCA_039917235.1 Kapaibacterium sp. (SeqCode)
TGTCTTTGCCATCAGGAATGCGCGGATTGTGCAGGGGCCGGGGAGGGTGATTCAGCGGGGGACCGTGGTGATCCGCAACGGCGTTATCGAGGCGGTTGGCGCCGGTGTGCCGATCCCGTACGATGCCAGGGTGATCGAGGGGGATTCCATGGTGGTCTACGCCGGGTTTATCGACGGGCTTTCCCACGCCGGCGTTCCAAAGCCCCCAAAGGGAGAGGAGCCGAAGAAGGTTCCGCGCCCCGGCGATCCTCCGTATGATCGCGCCGGCATCCAGCCGCAGCGCGATGTGCGGACCATGTTGAACCCTGATGACAGCTCGGTCGATTCCCTCCGCATGGCCGGTTTCACGGTGGCGCAGGTGGTGCCGTATGGCGACATGCTCCCCGGCAGCGGGGCAATCGTGGCGCTTGGCGGGAATACTCCCGGGGAGATGGTGATCCGCGGGGATGCATCGCTCTTCGCGCAGTTCGCGCCGGCACAGGATGTCTATCCCGCCACCACGATGGCGATCATGGCGAAGTGGCGGCAGATGTATCGCGAGGCGGAGCAGCGGAAATCGCTCGGCTCGGCCTATGCCGAAAGCCCCGGCGGCATGGAGCGTCCCAAGTTCGATCCGGTGCTTCAGGCGTTTTTCCCGGAGATCGACGGCAAGCGGCCGGTGCTGTTCCGCGCCGAGACCGCCCTTGAAGTCCGCCGCGCGCTGAAGCTACAGAGTGATCTCAAGTTCCCGATCATGATCGCCGGGCTGAAGGAAGGGTGGGATATCGCGCCGGAGTTGAAGAGCCGGAACCTCCCCCTTTTCCTCTCGCTCGATCTCCCGCGCGACCGTTCGAAGGCCGCCGTCGCTGACACATCCAAAAAGGACAGCTCGAAGGCCGGGGCCGACAGCGCGCTCCGTGTCAGCACCGATTCCTCGAACGTCGGCGACCCGAACCGGCAGAACAGCTTCTTTATCAACGATACCCGCATCCTTACCTACAAGGATGTGGCGGGGGAGCGCCAGGGGCTGAAGCGACGGCAGGCGATGTCCCGCCGTCAGTACTATCTGACCGCCGCTGGGCTTCACCGGCAGGGGGTCCGCTTCGGCTTCTCCACGTTCGGCGCGCGCGCCGATGAAATCCGCGACAACATCCGCCTGCTGGTGGCAAACGGTTTGCCGGAGGATGATGCCCTTGCCGCGCTTACCACGGACGCCGCGCGGATGCTGGGGCTGGAGAAGAGCCTGGGGACGGTGGAGCAGGGGAAGACCGCCAACCTGCTGGTGACCAACGGAAATTTCTTCGATCCGAAATCCCAGACCCGCTATGTCTTTGTGGATGGACGGATGTACGAGTATGGCGCGAAGCCCGCCCCGAAAGGGGATGCGCCGAAGACGCTGGATTCATCGCTGATCGTGACCACCGGCGATACGCTCCGTCCCAATCCGGCGCTGATAAACCGGCGCGATGCCGGCAAACGTGGAAATCTCCTGATCAGAAACGGGACGGTGCTGACGGTGACCAAGGGGACATTTGAGCGGACCGATCTGCTGGTGAGGAACGGAAAGATCGAGCGGATAGGGGAGGGCCTTTCCGCTCCCGCCGGAACCGATACCATCGACGCCACCGGCATGTTCGTGATGCCGGGGATTATCGACGCGCACTCCCATATCGCCATCGATGATGTGAACGAGTACACCAACCCGGTGACGCCGGAGGTCTGGGTGGGGGATGTGGTCGATCCCTACGATATCGCCATCTACCACGCGCTGGCCGGCGGTGTCACCACATCGCATGTGATGCACGGATCGGCGAATGTGATCGGCGGGGAGTGCGAAACCATCAAGCACCGTTATGGCACGGTGGACCCGGAAGGGCTGGTGATGGAGGGGGCGCCGCGGACGATCAAGTTCGCTCTCGGCGAGAACCCGACGCGCGTTCACGGTCGCGGCTTCGGCGTTCATCCATCGACGCGGATGGGGGTGGAGGATGTTTTCCGTCAGTCGTTCACGCAGGCGAAGCGCTATATGGAGGCGCAGGGTCGCTACGAGAAGGAAGGAAAGAAGGACCCGCACGCCACGCCGCCGAGGTACGATCTGCGGATGGAAACGCTGGCCGCGATCCTTCGCGGAGAGATCATCGTCCATTGCCATTCCTACAGGGCCGATGAGATTGTGATGCTGATGAACGTCTTCCGCGATTTCGGCATCAAGCGTCTCGTGTTCCAGCATGTGAACGAGGGCTTCAAGGTCGCGCCGGAACTGGCGCAGTTCGGGGCGATGGCCTCGGTCTTTGCTGACTGGTGGGCCTACAAGCTGGAGGTGTACTACTCCACCGCCTACAACGCATCAATCCTGACCCGCAACGGCGTTACCACATCCATTAACTCCGACTCCCCGGAGCTGGACCGGCATCTTTATCACGAGGCCGCCAAAACCCGGAAGTACGGCGGGCTGACCGAGGATGAGGCGCTTGCGCTGATCACGATCAACCCGGCGAAGGAGCTCGGTATCGATGACCGCGTCGGCTCGCTGGAAGTGGGGAAGGAGGCCGATATCGCCATCTTTTCCGCGCATCCGCTTTCGATCTACGCCATCCCGCAGAAAACCATCGTCGATGGCGTTGTCAGGTTCGATCGCGCCAATGATCCCGACGACATGCGCCTGAAT
>JBDSJW010000284.1:0-13890 GCA_039917235.1 Kapaibacterium sp. (SeqCode)
CTCCCGTTTCCGCGGGACACGCGCGGAAACGCCGCCGCCATCGAGCGACCTGTCGCCCGATAATCCCCCCCGTCTCTGATCATCCCTTTGCACCAAGACGCCCATGGAGTTCTGGTCACGACGCCCCATACGCATCAACCTCGCCGGCATGGGGCTTGCCACCGTCGTCTGGCTTGTTCTGGCCCTGTTGCTCGGATCGGTCATCCCGCGCCAGTCGCTTCTCGGCAGCGCGGCCACCCTCTATCCATCGCTGCTGATCGCGACGCTTCTGGTGGCCCGTTACTTCGACGGGATGCCGGCGGCGTGGACGGGAGCGGGGATCGATCGGTGGAGCGGCAGGGAGCTGGCGCAGGGGATCGGGCTTGGGGTCTGCATGGCGCTGCTGGCGTGGGGGCCGATCGCGATCATCGGCGGCGTTCACGCGGGAGAGCGGGATCTCCCCTCCAACTGGCTCTTCTGGATTGCGTTTATCGGCATCAGCGCGGCGGGGGAGGAGCTTCTGTTCCGCGGATATTTCTTTCAGCGGATCGCCGAGATGATCGGCCCCGGCATCGCCACGGTGATCGTCTCCGGCATCTTTGCCGTTGCGCATCTATGGAATCCCAGCGTAACATTCGGCTCGGCATCCGTCATCTTCCTGGCGGGGATATTCTTCTCGCTCTGCTATCTGCGGACGGGATCGCTCTGGCTTCCGTTCGGCGCGCACTTCGCCTGGAATTTCATGATCGGAAAGATATTGGGGATGCCGGTAAGCGGCGAGGATTTTGGCGCGGGGCTGCTCTGGACGGGCATCGCCGGGCCGAAATTCCTGACGGGAGGGGCGTTCGGCCCTGAGGGGGGGGTGATGGGGATGATCGCGGTCGCGGCCGGCATCTATCTGGTCGCCACAATTCCGGTGATCCGATATTCGCCGTATGTCAACGCGACGGTATTCCGCGCAATCCACGCGCTGCGGATGAAAAGATCATCTCCCGGTGATGACCTGGAACGGTAAACATCATAACAGACTGTTGAAGGAGGTCATTCGCGGCGTCCGGGGACGTTTGAAACGTCCCCCGACATTCATCGTTCGCTCAGATTCGGTCACCGTGCGGCGGATCGTCCCTGAACAGTCCGAGCATCGGAAGGAATTCAACATTCTGATAACGATGGATTTCTCTGTTTGGACATGCTTCAGCGACCAAACCTTCGGAACGGTCGCACGTCATATTACCCGCACGATGTGGTACGCTGCCGACAGGCGGCACTGAACGATTCAGGAGAATAACGATGAAGCATCTACGAAAGATTGGCCCTCTGGTGGCGCTCGCCATTGCCGGTTTCGCGCTTCCCATTGCCGCTCATGCCCAGCCGGCCGATCCGCAGCCGGGGGCTCAGGATGCGGGAACCGGCATTCGAGGAGGCTGGGTGTTGCTGAACGCGCAGGAGACGGCGCTGGTCAAGGCCGGCACCGACGCCATGTACAATCTGCGGTACAACGAGGCGGACACCATGTTCAACAAGCTTATTGAGCTTGATCCGAACCATCCGGCGGGATATTTCCTCCTGGCGCTCGTGGACTGGTGGAAGATCGTTCCCAATGCCGAGGACAAGGCGAAGTACGAACCCGCGCAGAAATCGTTCGACAGCCGCATCGACAAGGTGCTGGAGATCTGCGACAATCGTCTAAAGAACAACCCGAACGATATCATCGGCCTCTTCTTCAAGGGATCGGCACTTGGCTATCGCTCACGTCTGATGCTCCTGCTCGGCTTCGATGCCTCCTCCCCCCTCTCCTGGATCAAGGCAGGAACCGAGGGAAAGGAGGCGTACGATATCATCCTTCAATGCCAGCGTCTGGCGCCGAGCAACAGCGATATCCTCCTGGGCTCGGGCCTCTACAACTACTTCAGCGCCCTGATCAACGATAAATATCCGATCGCCAAGAGCGTGCTGGGATTTCTTCCGCCGGGGGATAAGAAGATCGGGCTGAGCATGCTCCGCATTTCCGGGCAGCGCGCGGTCTATGCCGGAACCGAGGCCCGCTACGCGATGATGGATATTCTGACAACGATGGAGGATGATCGCGAGTCGCACGAGCAATCGCTCCAGGTGGCAAAAGCGCTCTATCAGCAGTATCCCGGCAATTCGGTTTTCGAGCGGTTCCTGGCGAAGAACTACTATCAGATCGGCGATCTGGTAAGCGCGGACTCCACCTATTCCGATATCCTCCGTCGCGTGGTGCGGCGCGATCCCGGCTACGAGGCATCCCTGGCATGGAAAGGTCTCTACTATCTGGGCGATGTTCGGCTCCGCCTGGGACAGTATCAAGATGCCGCCAAATATTTCCAGCAGGCGGATATGCTGGCCCACAGGATTGGCGACGATGAGGCGGAATCGAACTGGAACATCCTGACTAACCTGAAGTTGGGCTACGCGCTTGACAAGCAGGGTCGCCATTCGGATGCGGTGGCGCAATACAAGAAGGTGATGGAGATGGATGATTATTCGGACTCGCACAACAAGGCGAAGAAGTATATCGCTCAGCCGTACAACGGCACCGGCGACTGATCCGACGGAAAAACGATTCCGGCAACGAAAAGGCCCTTCGGAGATCACTCCGAAGGGCCTTTCTTATCTACACATTCCTGTAGTGAACCGGATCAGCTCTGCGACTTGCTCCACTCGGCCCAGCCGCCGCGGAAGACCATCACATTCTTGTATCCCTTCTGGATCGCGGTCTTGGCGGCCTTGGCGGCCATCGGGCACTTCAACCCGCCGCAATAGAAGACCAGCGCGGCGTTCTTGTCGGCCGGAAGCTGCGCGCTGCCGAAGTTGACGGCGCCATCGATATGGCCGGCGGCGTAGGACTCGGCATCGCGGGCGTCGATCACGGTGACGTTGTTCGTCTTGATCAGCTTGGCGACTTCATCCTTGTTCACCGTCTTCATCTCGGAGAGCTTTGCCTTCTCCTTGTCCTTCGCCATGCAGCAGGCCTTTCCCTTCTCGCAGGTCTTTCCGGCTCCGGTCTGCGCGTGCAGATCGCCGGCATACACGAACAATCCGGCGGCAACGGCCAGCATGGTAAGATGCTTGATCATGATTCTCTCCTCAAAAATGGTTGAGATATGTTGGTTGAGACATTTACGAAATGGACCGGATGGGAGCGCTCGGCGCCATGAAATCGAACGACGCGACTGAAGAGCCCGGATTGCACCTGGCCCGTTCGGCCGCGTATTACGACTATTGTTTCAGAACCGCACTTCGGTATGGAGCGCGATCTCCTCCAGAACCCCGCTGACGCGCAGGCAATCGGCCACCTCCCCCTCGAAGACACAGGCCAGGCCGGTGGAATCGACCTCCAGCGCAATCTGTTCCCCCTCGCTGATGGAGCATCCGGTCGCTTTCATCAACTGGAAGATCACCTCATCGAAGGTATGGATCTCATCATTATAGAGGATCACCCGGGCGGCCATCAGCACGTCCGTCTCCTCCGCCAGAAGAGTTTCGGTATCAGGCAGCTCCACTCCGAACGAACTCATGAACGCCCGGCGCACCGCCTCTGCAAATTCTCGCGAAATAATCTTCATCATAGTGCATCAACTGGAACATGGCTTATGAAATTGCGCCGCTATTCTACAAAAGAACGGGCTCCGACGCAATGGCATCGCACGAAATTACAGTTTCGAAATCTTGTAGATCGCCCCGGCCCTGTCATCACTCAGATAGATCGTCCTCCCATCCTGCGATATCACGATCCCGACCGGGCGACCCCAGACCCGTCCATCCTTGTCGGCAAAGCCGGTGATGAAATCGGCCTGGCGCGCGTTGGAGCCGTCGGCGTTGGCCCGGAGACGGATCACCTTCGGGTTGTTGTGATAGGTGATCAGCATCGCGTTGTGGAAATCGGCCCCCAGTGCGCTCCCCGAATAGAAGACCATATCCAGCGCCTCTGAATGCGCGTCAAGATCGATAATCGGCTTTACCGCGTTCGTCGGGGCATCACCGGCGTCCTTATAGCGCGGATCGCGGAATCCCTGCGAGTAGAAGTAGGGCCAGCCGTAATGCTTGTTCAGCTTGATCACGTTCACCTCCTCCGGCGGTATCAGATCCCCGATCTGGTCCGTCCCGTTGTCGATTCCCCACAGGTCGCCGGTCTCCGGGTTAAAATCCATCGCCACCGTGTTCCGCAGCCCGCCAAGCGTCACGCCATCCAGCGTCCCCCCCTTCTCCGCCATCCGAAGCACCGTGGCGTGCGCCTTGTCATCCTCCAGCCCGTTGTTGGAAGTGGAGCCGACGGAGATATAGAAGCGTTTATCGTTCGGCGACCAGCGGATGGTCCGCGTGTAGTTGGTGCCACCGCCTGGAAGCGCCGAGGAGAGCTTGGCGCTGCTGCCGGTCACCGCGGTCGGCGAGGAGAAATCGAAACGGAAGATGTTGTGCTCATCGGTGTAATAAAGCGCCCCGTTATGCAGCTCGATCCCATGCGGAGAGCTGAGGCCGGTCACGATGGCGGTCTTGGTGCCGGAGGGCGTCAGGGCGTAGATCGAGCCGTCGAAATCGCTGTAGAAGATCGTTCCATCCTCGCGCAGCGCAATATCGCGCGGGCGCCCCAGATCGGATGCGTAGAGGCTGGCCTTGTAGCCCGCGGGGAGCATCAGCGTCCGCGCCTGATCGAACGGCGATCCCGGCGTTCCACTTACTTCAAGCGTCACCGGCTGAAGATCGAGCGATTCCACCAACGGCAGCTTGATAATCCCGTTGGCGCTGTCCTGCGGGTTCTGCAGAAAGCTCACCGTGCCGGAAGCCTTGATCGTATCGCGACGGATCGCCTGGAGATTTGTGCCGGTGTAAAGAAGTCGTGAGGCGCCGCAGCCGGACAGGAGGATCGAGGTGGAAAGGGCGGCCGCACCGAAGGAAAGGAGAAGGCCGGAGCGCGAGAATTGCAGAGCCATAGCGTAGTGTTATATAGAGGATTCTGCTGACCGATGCCATCCCCGCCCTGAAAGCCGGAGCGCATCGCGGGTTGTGTGTGTGAGAGGCGCCCGCCAAGTGACCAGGCGGGCAGCGGCGATTGAACCGGAAACTACGATGTTTCTTTCATGTTCCCCAATATCTCCCGCCACGCGCCGAACATCCCATCTCCCTTTGCCACCTCTCCCGAATCGGGTAAATTGATCGCATGAACAGAACAACGACCGAGGCATCGCCGGAAGCCTTTACCCGCCGAAGCGATCGCGTGATCCGCGCCCCACGTGGCCCCGAGCTTACCTGCCGTAACTGGCAGATCGAGGCCGCCTACAGGATGATCCAGAACAATCTCGATCCCGAGGTGGCCGAAAAGCCATCCGATCTTATTGTCTACGGCGGGCTTGGCAAGGCCGCGCGCAACTGGGAATGCTTCGACGCAATCCTGGACGCGCTCCGCAACCTGGCCCCCGATGAAACCCTCCTCGTCCAGTCCGGCAAACCGGTCGGCATCTTCAGAAGCCATCTGGATGCCCCCCGCGTCCTGATCGCCAACTCCAACCTGGTCCCCAAATGGGCAACCTGGGAGGAGTTCCGCCGGCTCGATGAGCTGGGGCTGATGATGTATGGCCAGATGACCGCCGGAAGCTGGATCTATATCGGCACCCAGGGAATCCTTCAGGGAACGTTCGAGACGTTCGCCGCCTGCGCCGCGCGGCATTTCGGCGGCACGCTGGCCGGAAGGCTTGTCGTCACCGCCGGGCTTGGCGGCATGGGGGGGGCGCAACCGCTGGCCGCCACCATGAACGATGCGGCGGTGCTGACGGTGGAGATCGATGAAAGCCGCATCGACAAACGGATTCATGACCGCTACTGCGACCGGAAGACCGACAGCCTGGATCAGGCGCTGGAATGGCTTCGCGAGGCGCAGAAGGCCAAGACCGGGCTCTCCGTGGGATTGCTTGGCAACGCCGCCGAGATTCTCCCGGAGATGGTCCGCCGCGGCATTATTCCCGATGTGGTCACCGATCAGACGGCCGCCCACGATCCACTGAACGGCTACTATCCGATCGGGCTTCGGAAGGAGGAGGCGGACCTGCTCCGCCGCGTGGCGCCGGGGGATTATCTTCAGCGCGCCGCCGGCTCCATCCGCACCCATGTGGAGGCGATGGTGGCGATGAAGGATGCCGGCGCCGTGGTGTTCGATTACGGCAACAACATCCGCGCTGAGGCGGAAAAGGCGGGCTTCGACCGCGCGTTTGAGATCAAGGGATTTGTCCCCGAGTATATCCGCCCGCTCTTCTGCGACGGCAAGGGCCCCTTCCGCTGGGTTGCCCTCTCCGGCGATCCCGAGGATATCTACGCCACCGATCAGGCGCTCAAGGAGCTTTTCCCGGACGATCTTCAGCTCCATCGCTGGCTGGATATGGCCCGCGAACGGGTCAACTGGCAGGGGCTCCCCTCCCGTATCTGCTGGCTTGGCTACGGCGCCCGCGAACGCGCCGGCCTCCTCTTCAACCAGATGGTCCGCGATGGAAAGGTCGCCGCGCCAATCGTCATCGGCCGCGATCATCTGGACTGCGGATCGGTCGCCAGCCCGAACCGGGAAACCGAGGGGATGATCGATGGCTCCGACGCCATCAGCGACTGGCCGCTGCTGAACTTCGCGCTGAACGCGATCGGCGGGGCCACATGGGTCTCCTTCCATCATGGCGGCGGCGTCGGCATGGGATACTCCCAGCACGCCGGGATGGTGGTGGTTGCCGACGGCACGCCGGAGGCCGACGCGCGCCTCTCCCGCGTCCTGACATACGATCCCGGCATGGGGATCATCCGTCACGCCGATGCCGGTTACGATCGTGCGATCGACAACGCGCGAAAGTTCGGCGTGAACATTCCGATGATGGAATGATGGAAACATCGACCGCATGCACTCCGTCGGGGGACGTTTCAAACGTCCCCTTCCCCATGTGAACATCGATCGCACGCACGGAGATACGTCTGTTGGGGCGGGTTTCAAACCCGCCCTTACCGTCCCCGGATCGCCTTTTTCAGTAAAACCACATCTGTGCAGAGCAAACGCTTACGGGTTCTCGTAACGTCAACGGCGGCATCCCCGTTTATCCGGGATGATGTGGAGATTCTTCGCCGGCACTTCGATGTCGATTACTACATCGGCAGCGGCTTCCCCGCGCTCCTCGCAAACCTCCGCCGCGCCTCCCACGCCGATGTCACACTCTGCTGGTTCGGATCGGTCTACGCATTCTTCGCCGTGCTGGGCGCGCGGCTGGCGGGGAAGAGATCGATGATCCTGCTCGGCGGTGTCGATGTGGCGCGGGAGCCGGAAATCGGCTACGGAATCTGGCGGAGCCGGTGGAAGGGGGCGCTCCTGACGCTGGCGCTCCGCTGGACCGGCAGAATCTACGCCGTTGATCTCTCCCTCCGCGATACGCTCGAATCCTCCAGCCGCCGACGCTGGCCTTCCGTCCTCCCACTCCCCACCGGCTACGATCCCGCGCGCTGGAACCCGCCAGGACCCAAGGAAAATATCGTCCTTCTGGTGGCCGGCTGCGACACGATTCAGCGGGCCACCATCAAGGGGGTCGATCTCCTTATCGCCGCCGCTTCAAGGCTCCCCCATCGAACATTCCTTATCGTCGGCATGAAGCCTGACATTATCGATCGCTTCCGCGCCAATGCTCCCGCCAACGTTCAGTTTCTCCCGCCAACCCCGCGCGAGGAGCTTCCCGCGCTCTACGGCAAAGCGCAAATCTTCTGCCAGCCATCCCGTCGCGAGGGGCTTCCCAATGCGCTCTGCGAGGCGATGCTCTGCCGCTGCATCCCCGTGGGAACAAACGTGGGCGGAATCCCCACCGCTATCGGCGATGCCGGGTTTATCGTGGAACGGGAGAACCCCGATGCGCTTGCCGATGCCATCGAACGGGCCTTTGCCGCACCGGAAGAACTGGGCGAGGCCGCGCGCGCAAGAATCGCCGCGAACTTTACGCTGGCGCTCCGCGAGCAACGGCTGGTGAACGCCATCACGGAGCTTGCCGATGCGTAAAATCTCCGCCAACGCAAGCCTCATCTTCCTAGGCGATGCCGCCGCGCGCGCACTCGGATTCTTCACAACGATCCACCTTGCCGGGGCGATGGGAAAGGAGGGATATGGCTTGATCACCGTCGGCTTCGGAGTCCTCTCCTACGCTCTCTGGTTCGCCGATCTCGGGCTTGGCACGCTCGGAACCAGGGAGATGGCGCGGCCGGAGAAGGAGCGGAAGTTCGGCCCCGGCGATATCTTCGCGTCACGGATCATCCTCGGCATTATCGTCCTCATCGTGGCAATTCCGGTCACGTATGCCATCTACGATGTGGTGGGGCGATACTACGTCTGGTTCCTCCTTGCCATCATCCCGTTTGCCCTCTCGCTGGAATGGTATTATCAGGGAACGCGGAGGTTTCTCCCGTTTGTCATCTCGCGGTTCGTCGCCTCCGCCATCTACTTTACGGTAGTCTTTACCAAAGTGGAGGGGATAACCGGCCCGGCGTTCGTCCCCGCGGGCTATGCGTTTGCCACGTTTGTCGCGGCGCTGCTGCTCATCGTCCGCATGCGGGATCGGTTCTCCTTCAGGGGGTTCTCCGTGGAGAGGTTCCTCGCCGTCATCCGCGGCGCATCGGTGATCGGCGTCGGCGGGATTCTGGCGCAGTCGGTGCAGTTGCTTCCGCCGCTGGTGCTTGGAGCAATGGTACGGCCAAGGCAGTTGGAGGATGTCGGCCTGCTGGGGGCGGCGCTGAAAGTGATCTTCGTGGTGCTGATTATCGATCGCGTCTTCGCCACGGTTTTTCTCCCCGCGATCACGCGACTCTGGAGCCTGGATCGCGTTGCCGCCGAGCGGAGCCTGGAACGGCTGCTCCGCCTTGTTATCGTCCTCGGCTTCGGCATCGGAACGGTGCTGACGATTCATGCGACGGCGGTGATGCGGCTGATCTTTACATCGAGCTACGCCGACGGCGGGCCAACGCTCGCCATCCTGAGCTGGTTCGGCGTGGCAACGCTTATCAACTCCATCTTCTCCTTCGGCCTGATCGGCACGGGGCATGAGCGCGAGTATTTTCGCGCCACCGTGGCGGGGGGAATCGCGACGGCCATCCTGACATTCTCCCTGGTTCATGCCTGGGGGCTGACCGGCGCGGCGCTGGCGATCGTCGGGAGCGAGCTTTGTCTTGTCGGCTTCACCTATAACGCGTTCCGGCATCACATAAAACTCCGCTTCGGCCGCGCGCTGGCAATCGCCGCCCTTACAGCCGCCGCCGTCATCCTCGCGGCACGGTTTCTTCCGGTCGATACCATCCTCTTCGCGCCGCTGACCGGCATCGCCTTCCTCGCGGTCACATTCGGGCTTGGCGCATTCAGTCGCGAGGATATTCTCTGGGTGATACAGCGATGAAGATGCAACTGACGATCGGCGTGATAGCTCCGGGGCCGGGATGGCGGATTATCCTGGGACAGCTCGGCGTGGCGTGGGAGCGCATCTCCCGCTGGGACGCCGTCACCCCCGCGCACTACAGCGCGATCCTCGTCAACGCGCCGCTGGATGATGATCAGATCCATTCCATCGATCGCTACATCCGCGATGGCGGCGCGGTGCTGGATGCCGGCCATTTCCTGCCGAAGATCGATCGCGGAGCATTCTCCCGCGCATCGATCGGCTCGATAACTCCCGCCCCCGGCGACGACATCTTCCGCGATATCTGGCTTGCCGATATCCACGCCAACGTTCTCCGCCACAACGCGGCGGCGCACATGGGAGGTCTGGTCTATCTTGCCCCGTTCGGTCACGGTCGCATCGCCCACGTCCCGCTGGATGCCGATGCGTTGATGCGCGACCAACGTTCCGGGCGGAAACGGTTTTATGTCCCCGGCGCCAGCGCTCCCAATGAAATCACGGCGCGCGTCTCGAAAGGAGAGATCAGAAAGATCATCGGCATCGCGCTTCGCTGGCTCCATCTTGATCGCGGGCTCCCCTACGTTCATCTTCACGATTTCCCCGGCCGCCTCGATTCCCTCTTCTGCTACCGGATCGACAGCGATTACGGAACGCGGGAGCAGATCGGCGAGCTTTACCGCGTGGCGCATCGGAATGAGATGCGGCTGACGTGGTTTCTGCACGTGGAGGCGCACAGGGAATGGCTGGATCTTTTCAGAGGATTCAGGGAGCAGGAGATCGGCGTTCACTGCTTCAGGCACAGGACGTTCCGGAGCTACGAGGAGAACCGCGCCAATATCTCCGAGGCGATGTGGCATCTGAAGCGCGAGGGAATTCCGTTCGATGGATTTGCCGCCCCCAACGGCTTCTGGAACCAGCAGCTCCAGCGCGCCATCGATGATCTCGGATTCCTCTATTCCTCCGAGTTCTCCCTCGATTACGACAACTTCCCCTCCCATCCGCCGATGCCCGGCGGGTTCGCCACGGCGCTTCAGGTGCCGGTGCATCCCGTCTGCATCGGAAGCCTCCTTCGCGTCAAGGCGTCCGGTAGCATGATGAAGAGCTATTTTCGATGGATGATCGATCGAAAACTTCAGACATCGGAGCCGGCGATGCTCTATCATCATCCCGGTCACGAGCATTTTGATGTGATGGATGATACGTTTACCCACGTCCGCGAACGCGGCATGCCGAGCATGACAATGGGAAGCTACGCCCGCTGGTGGAGCGCCCGGAGCGCCGTCCGGTTCCGCGTGGAGCTGGCCGGCGATACGCTTCACGCAACCGCGCCCGGCGATATCACCGGCGTGGCGATCGCGGTGGAGCGGGACGCGGAGAGCCAGGGATTTCTCGATATCGGCGCCCCCTCCCGTCTCGACGATATCGCCTGGAGAAAACGGATCGAGCAACGGGTTGCGATGCCGGCGGATATCGGCCACGTGCGACGATTCAGCCCGCTGGCGTTCCGCCACGGCATCGAGGATTATAATTCGCGAGTTCGCCAATGAGAGTCTCCATGATCGCCCCGCACAGCGTCACGATGGTTCGCGGCGGCCCCTGGGTGCAGGCGCTCCAGACCGCCCGCTACCTCCCCGACTATGGCGTGGAGGTGGATCTGTTCAACCCGTGGACCGATTATCCCCCCGGCGCATTCGATCTTGCCCATATCTTCGGCGCCAGCCTGATCACCTACGATATCGCGATGCGGCTCCATCAGTTCCAGCGGAAGTTCGTGGTCTCGTCGATCTTCTACACGATGCGATCTCCCGGATTTATGCGGCTTACGCGGCGGATGGAGGGGATGGCGAAGCGGATCTTCAGCGGCATCTGGACCGATTACTCCATGACCGCGAAGGTCTGCGAACTGGGGGCGGCGGTGCTGCCGAACACGTCGGATGAGGGACGGCTGATAGAGCTGGGGCTGGAGATTAATCCGGGGAAGATCACGATGATCCCGAACGGCGTGGAGGAGCGCTTTGCCGATGCCGATCCCGGCCTGTTTGTGAAGACATACGGGCTGCGCGATTTTATCCTCTGCGTTGGGCATATCGGCTCGGCCCGGAAGAACGTTCTGGCGCTGATCAACGCGCTGGCGAAGATCGATCATCCGGCGGTGATTATCGGTCAGGTGCATCATAACAGCTACTCGCGGCAGTGCATGGCGGAGGCGGCCAGGAACCGGAATATCACGATCATCGAAGGCCTCGCCAACGACTCCCCGATGCTTGCCTCCGCCTACGCGGCATGCGATCTCTTCACCCTCCCCTCGCTCTTCGAGACGCCCGGCATCGCGGCGCTGGAGGCGGGGCTGGCGGGGGCAAAGGTATCGATCACGAAATATGGCGGGACGCGGGAGTATTTTCTGGACCACGCCGATTACGTGGAGCCATCCTCCGTGGCGTCGATTGCCGAGGGGATCGAGCGGGGGCTTAATCGTCCGAAGACCGATGCGCTCCGCGAAAGGATTCAGCGGGAATATCTCTGGCGGCGCGTGGCGGAGAAGACCGCGGCGGTCTACCGAAATGTGCTGGAGACGTAGTGCCGCCGGCCGGGGATCTCCGGCATGCAGTTTATCGATCGTTCAAACCAAATCAATCAGACCGTGCAGCGCATTCTCGTGGTGATGGGAACCCGTCCCGATGTCGTGAAACTGGCCCCCGTGGTCCACGCGCTTCGTCGCGCCGACGACCGGTTTGATACGCGCGTCCTCTTCACATCGCAGCACCGCGATCTGGCAGCGTCGATGATCGAGTATTTCGATCTCCGCCCGGATCACGATCTGGATATCATGACCGCCGGGCAATCCCCGTCCGGCATCACCGCGCGACTTCTTGGTCTGCTGGATGATCTCTACGAAGCGGATCGGCCGGACCGCGTGATCGTCCTGGGGGATACAACTTCGGCGATGGCGGCGGCGATGGCGGCATTCCACCGGAAGATCTCCGTGGCGCATGTGGAGGCGGGGCTGCGGACCGGATCGCGCTACAACCCGTTCCCCGAGGAGATGAACCGCCGCCTGATCACTCAACTTGCCGATCTCCATTTCGCGGCAACGGAGGCCAACCGGGAGAATCTGCTGCGCGAGAATGTGCATCCGGGGAGCATTCACGTCACCGGCAACCCGGTGATTGACGCGCTTGGGCATATCCTGAACGATCCCGCCGCAATCCCGCCGCGCCAGGCATCGGAGATTCTGGCGCGGAGGAACAGGATCATCCTTCTGACCACGCATCGTCGCGAGAATTTTGGCGAGGCGCAGCAGGCGATCTTTGCCGCCATCGGCGGCATCGTGGAGGAACATGATGATGTGGAGGTGGTTTTTCCGGTGCATCCAAACCCGGCCGTGGCGGAGGCGATTGCCGAGTGGCTTCCGCCGCATCCGCGAATCCATTGCATCGAGCCGCTCGATTATCCGGCGTTCATCCGCCTTCTATCGCTGGCGCATCTTGTCCTGAGCGATTCCGGCGGATTGCAGGAGGAGGCTCCCGCGCTCGGCCGGCCGCTGCTGGTTCTCCGCACCACCACCGAACGCCGCGAGGCGGTGGATGCCGGCGCCGCCATCCTGGCCGGCGTGGAGGAGGAGGCGATCATGCTTCATGCCCGCCATCTCCTGACCGATGCCGATGCGTACGCGGCGATGGCGGTGCCACGATTTCCGTTCGGCGCGGGGGGCGCGGCGGAGCGGATTGTGGAATGGTTGGGGCGGGTTTGAAACCCGCCCCGACGGAATCGCCACGACGATATCACGCAGCTGACGACATTGTGCAATCTAGCGTCCCGGAACCACTTCGATAACGACTGTCCGGTTGTAGAAACGCTGCTCCGGCAGTGTGTTGTTGAACGGCGAACGGCGCTCGTCCTCACCGAAACCGTAGGTATCGAACGTCACGTTCTTTCCTGCCTTCGTCAGCTCGCGGGTCAGAATCCGCTGGGCTTCCTCGGAGCGTCCCTGCGAGAGCTTGGTGTTGTATTCGGGCTCGCCGGTAACATCGGTGTGGCCGTGAATGATCACCGAGGCGCCGTTCGGAATGGCGGGCGCCACCGTCTGCGTCAGGAATGTCTCGTAGGTCTGCACCGTCTTGGAATCATCGAACTCGAAGAGGATCGAGTAGCGATTTGCCACCTGCGTCTCCCCCTCGTCGCCATGCACCAGACGGAACTCCCTGCTTGCCGAGTTGGTGCTCTTGCCGTCGCGACCCAGGATTGTCACCTTGGCGTCGTAGCGGGCATCGCTGCGGGAGCCGAGGAGCTGCTTCGAGTTGAGGCGGGCGGTGTTGGTGCCGCTGTACGGGCCGAACGTCTGCGTGTTCGCCGTGCCATGTTCGGTGACATCGACACTCCATGAGATCATATCGGAGCGGGTCGGGACGGTGATCACGATATCGTTGTCGATCGGCTCATCCTGAACGGAGCTGATGTTCACCGGCTGCATGATATCGGCCGGTGTCCCCTCGAT
>JBDSJW010000285.1:0-4819 GCA_039917235.1 Kapaibacterium sp. (SeqCode)
AGTTACAGCAGATCGATCTTGAGCTCGATGAGCTCGATGAGGGTGGGGGCGATCTTCCCGCGGAGGTGGACGTGCTTGAGCGCAAAGTCGGCGACCTTTCGGCGTCGATAGCGATCGAGGAGGCGAAGCTGCATGAGCTTCGCGATGGCCGCACAGGATCATCAACTTCGATCCAGGATCTGCGCGAACGGATCAAGATGCTCAATGAGCGGCTTCGCACAGTCCGCAATAACAAGGAATACGAGGCGACGACCAACGATATCGCCGCCGCGGAGATGGAGCTTCAGACCATTGAGCGCTCCTCCACTACCGTCAACACGCAGGAAGCGATGCTCATCCGCGATATCGAGGTGCTGAGCAAGCAGCGCGACGAGCTTGCGAAGGAGCTGGAGGTGAAGAACGAAACACTCTCCACGATACGCAACACGCATGCCGACGAGATCAACGAACTCCGCGCGGCGAAGGCCGAGGTGGCTCCGCTGGTCAGCGAAGAGGTGATGAAGCGTTATCTCCATATCCGCACCGCTCACAAGGACACGGTGGTAAAGGCCCGCAAGGGCGCCTGCTCCGGCTGCTATCGCGCAATCACCCCGCAGACGCTTGTGGAGATGCGCCGGTTTGAGCAGATCTTCATGTGCGAGCATTGCGGTCGCATGATGGTTGATGAGGAGATCGCCAACTCCGTCGCAGTCTGAATCCCGTCCGATCTTTGACAACATTCCGGAGTGCGTCGGGCAGTCGCCTCGGGCCTTGGTCCGGGGAGGAACGTCCGAACTCCGCAGGGCAACGTGCCAGCTAACGGCTGGGCGCCCAATTCATCGCGGCAATGCCTTCCGGGCAACGCGGCGATGGAGAGGCGACGGAAAGTGCAACAGAAAAGATACCGCCCCGGTTCGAGCATGGCTCTCTCCCCTTCCAGGGAGATCCGCGCTCGAACCGGGGTAAGGGTGAAATGGTGAGGTAAGAGCTCACCGCGTTGCGGGTAATCGCAACGGCAGTGCAAACCCCACGTGGAGCAAGGCCAAATAGGGTGCCGGTTGAAGCGGCCCGCTTCATTCTTCCGAAAGGAAGATCACGGCATCGGGTAGGCTGCTTGAGGGCGCGAGCGATCGCGTTCCCAGATAAATGGCTGCCTCCCCCGCCACGTGCGGGGTAGACAGAATTCGGCGTACAGACGCACTTCGGAAATGTCATTTCTCCCCCGGTCTCCGCCAGGAAGGCCGGGCCGATTGTAGAACCACGATCACACGAAAGCCATGTCACGACTCGATCAGATGCTCGCGTTTCTCGAACAGGATCAGAACGATAGTTTCTCCCGCTATGCCGTGGCGCTGGAATATATGAGCGTCAAGGATCACCGGAAGGCGAAGGAATATCTCACGGAACTGCGCCAGCGCGATCCTGATTATGTGGCAACCTATTACCAGCTCGGCCATGTTTATTCCGAGCTTGAGGAATGGGACGCCGCCGAGGAAACCTACAACACCGGCATCGCGGTCGGGAAGAAAGCCGGCGATCTTCACGCCGTCAGCGAACTGCAACAGGCGCTGGACGAACTGGACACGCTCCGCTGATGATCTCCCCGGATTCACCACTCGATATTCTCACCCGAACCGGAGCGCTCCGCGAAGGGCACTTTCTCCTCCCCGACGGCACCCATACCGGCACCATGCCGCGCGTGGGCAAGGCGTTGCAGTTCGCGCCGTTCAACCGCAAGCTCTGCTATCAGATCGTCCGCCATTTTCTTGAGCTTGATATTCATGTCGTGATGGCGGCCTCTCCCGGAGCAATTCCCGCGACGGTGGAGATCGGCCGTCAGCTTGAAGCGCGCGCAATCTTCACCGATGACGCGGCCGGGCCACCGACGCTGCGCGATGGATTTGAGCTGCATGAAGGGGAACGCGGACTGCTTGTGCAGGATCTTCTGCTTGATGATGCCTCGCTCGCCGGCCATATCGCCCTCTTCCGCCGGTTCGATACGCGCCTTGTCGGAATAGGCTCCATTGTTGACGCGCGTCGGAAAAAGGAGCGTGTCACCGTCCGCGATGTCAGCGCAATTGAGCTGCTCCCGGAACGCTACGAGGCATCCTCCTGCCCGCTCTGCGCCTCCGGCGTTCCCCTCTCCGCCTGAATTTCTCCATCGGGTTCCTCGCTCACGCGCGGCACCGCCGACGACCTCCGTATCAGCTCCCGCCACGCATCGGAATTCTCCTCGTCAATCAACATCGCCGTCCGCATCGTCATCTCGATAAAGAGCGGGATATACTCCGGCGCATCCGCGCCTATCGCCCCGATCTGCCGGGCCACAACCTCCATATCGCCGCGCGCGACCGGGCCGGTAAGGGCGGCCCGTGGTCCCAGCGCGCGCGCGTTGGCGGCGCTTCCGGCCATGAACGCGGCAACAACATCGCGCGCCCGCGACTCCGGGAGACCGGCGCGCATATAGAGATCCATCGCAATGGAAAAGAGGGTGATGGAATAATTCGCGGCCATCGACGCGGCGGCGTGATAGAGCGCGCGGTGCCGATCTTCTATTGGAACCAGCATCGGATGAAGCGGGCCGATAAGCTCCTCCGCAACGCCCATGAAATCAGGATTGTGCGATGAAATCCCCCAGACAAGCCCCGCGGAAATCGGCGCGGCGCCGGTAAATGAACCGTTTGGATGGAGCGCGATGGTGAACGCCCCCCGTGCGCGCAGAGCGTCGAGCGCGTTAACCGGCGTGGCACCGGAGGAATGGACTACAACGATTCCCTCCCACGAATCGCGCGCCGGTGCAATCGACTCGGCAACCTCGGAAATCGACGCATCGCTGGTCGCGATCCATACAGCACCGTAACTGTCGCGGTCGACCGCGGAAAAGGAATCAACCACCGGGATATTCAGCTTCGCACGTTCCGTTCCCCGCTGATTCCCCGCATTCCGGGAAACAATCGCGATAATTCGTTCGGGCATTGAACGCGCCAGCGACCCGGCAAAACGCCCGGAACCGATGATCACAATCCCCTTTTCGCTCCTCGATATCATATTTTCATTCTTCATTTCGGAAAGTTAGTAACGCCCGCGCGGCTGGCGCGTGGTAGTAGATGTTCCGGTCGAAAAAAGATGTGAGCGCCTGCTTACAATTATTTTTCGCAATCAAGACAAAAAATCGTCTTATTTTTGCCGGTCAATTTAAATGGAGCATTGCGGTGGGTCAAATCGCAATGTGATCAATCTCTTCCAACTCATTCATAGTACGTACTCATGAAGACTCGCGCCTTCCTTATTACCGCGCTCGTTAGCGCCGGTGTGCTTTTCACGGCTTGCAAGAAGGAGGAGACTCCTTCCACCGAGACCCCGAAGACCGGCGATTCCGCCGCAATGGCTCCGGCCACCCCGGCCGCCAATGTTGACTCGACCGCCAAGGCTGGCGTGAGCGCTGTTGACTCGACCGCCAAGGCCGTCACGAACACCGTTGACTCGACCGCCAAGGCTGGCACCAAGGCAATTGACTCTGTGAAGAGCAACGCCAAAGAGGCAGTGAAGGATGCCAAGATGGGCGCTACGGATGCAAAGAAGATGGGCACCGACGCGAAGATGGATGCCAAGAAGATGGGCACCGACGCGAAGATGGACGCCAAGAAGATGAGCACCGACAAGAAGTAATTCTTCTTTCCGCTCACGATTTAGAAAACCCCCCGTGGATCTTTTTCCGCGGGGGGTTTTCCGTTGTACGAACTTGCTGAACATTATCCGCTGATTCCATCCGCCGGAATATTCCACTCCCAGCCCGCGCGCGGTTTATTTCACAACCACCATGCTCCCCTCCGCTCTCTGCGTGGGAGTTTGCAGCACTATCCAGTACGTGCCGCTCGGCAACCCCCGCAGATCGAACACCGCCTCATATGCGCCCGGCAAAATGCCCTCATTGATAAGGGCACGGACGATATTCCCACGCATATCCCGCAACGATAATTCCGTTCGTCCACGTTCCACGGTTTCGAAATCGACGGTTACGATATCGCTTGCCGGGTTTGGTCTGCTTGCGGAAAGCTTGAACGTGCCGTCGATCTGGATAAAACGGCTGGAACCGACGCGACAGATTCCATCCTCGCGAAACATCCCGTTGATCGTATCAAGCAACGGGACAACGCTTCCGCTTGGAATGCGCGTCACCGTGGCTCCGTCGAACGCCAGCGCGGTGGTGTCGGCCGCGCCAAGTGCGGCTGTTGCGTCAAGCTCCGCTATCGCGCCGGTTGCCGGGAACAGACCGCGCAGCTCAAACGCAACGCGGCGTTCGCCGCTGATGATCCTGTTATCGGTAATTGTCGCCGTCAACCCGACCGCTCCCCTCATCTCGATCGGCAGAAGCAGGCCGGCATTGAAACGGACGGCGCTTTTAAGAAGGAACGTATCCAGCGCGTTTGCGGCGCTCCCCCCTTCCACCGAAAGCCGGAGAGAGATATTCCGGCCGATCGTCCCGCGCGCATCCTCCCAACGCAACTTCATCGTCGTCGGCTCGCCGATGCTCCGTCCGGCCAGCGCGATCGCCCGGAAAAGACAGGGGGTGGCCTCGTCCAGTCGCGCGGAATCGAAAAGAGTATCGCCGGCCGATACCGGGATATATTCAAACTCGATCTCCACCGAATCCCCCGGAGCAAGCTGAAACGCGGCGGCCGGGCGGACAACCCGAACGCCGGGATGTCCGGTGATCAATGTGATCGGCGCGTACTGCCGCCTCTCCGATGTTTTATTGAAAAGCCAGACCGTTTTCCGCGCCACGGTTCCCACCGTCACGGCGCCGAAATCGATTGCTGAATCGGAAAGCCGCGGTCGC
>JBDSJW010000286.1:0-3331 GCA_039917235.1 Kapaibacterium sp. (SeqCode)
CCGACGGCACCTTCACCGTCACCTACCGGACCGACAAGGCGAAGGAGAAGAACGATGATCAGGATTATGTCTATCGCATTCAGGCAAATGTGGTGGACGCCAGCCGCCGGTCGATAGGCGGGATGACGGCGGTGAAAGTGACGCGCGGAGAATTCTACGTCACCGCGCGGACCAGCAAGTATGTCTACAAGCCGGGGGATGAGATGCGGCTGGACGTGACAACGCTCGCGTTCGACGGCGACAGGCCGGTCTCCGCCCGGTTCGATGTAAGCGTGGAGCGTTACTGGTGGGAGCGGAACTCCCGCGATCACAGGGAGACTGCGTGGACCGGCTCCGGCACCACCGACAAGAATGGCGTGGGGAGCGCGGCATTTACGCTGAAGCAGGCCGGCTACTATACGGCAACTGTCACCGCGCGCGATTCCCGGGGCACGGCAATCTCCACCTCAACATCGGTCTACGTGGCCGATGGATCGTACTCCTACTGGTACGGCGAGAGCAACAACGACGTACAGATCATCCCCGACAAGGAGATCTACAAGCCGGGGGAGACGATGAGCGCGCTGGTGATCATGCCGGTGGCAAACGTGGACGCGCTGATCACCACCGAGGGGATCGCCCTCTACAACTATCAGGTGCAACGCCTCTCCTCAACATCGGCGATCATCAGAATGCCGATCGAGGCGCGGTTTGCGCCGACGGTTTACCTGGCGGCATCATCGATCGTGAACGAGAACTTCCACACCGTCACCAAACGGATTACCGTGGTGCCGCAGGGGAAGATCCTGAAGCTGGAAGTGAAGACCGATCGCGATATCTACAAGCCCGGAGAGAAGGGGAGCGTGACCGTGCGCGCACTTGACGATAACGGCGAGCCGGTGGCAAACACCGACATCGCCATCTCGATGGTCGATGAGGCGGTCTACGCCATCCATCCCGACGCAACGCCGGAGATCCAGAAATTCTTCTACGGATCGCGCGGCAACGAGGTGGGAACAAGCACATCGCTCAACTTCAACTTCTACACCAGCGCCCGCCGCTCGCTTGCCAAGGATGAAATGGCACGCGGTGGCGCCGATGGGATGGACGCGGCGCAGTCGATGGCCGCGCCGAAGACGGCATTTGCCGCCGCCCCGCCGCAGGGAGAGGCGCTGGTGCAGCCGGTGATCCGCACCGACTTCCGCGACCTGATGTACTGGACGCCATCGGTCAGGACCGACCGGAACGGCGTGGCGCATATCGACGTGACATTCCCGGACAACCTGACCACATGGCGGATCACCGCCCGCGGCGTCACGCGCGCCACGGCTGTCGGACAGGCAAAGGCCAGCGTTATCGCCCGGAAAAACCTGCTGGTGCGGATGGAGACGCCAAGGTTTATCACCCAGGGTGATGCCCTGGTGATCGCAACCACGATCCACAACTACCTCGGCAGCGAGAAGAAGGTGCGCGTGGAGTTCGCGGCCGATGGCGTAACCCTGGCGGAGCGCGAGAAGAGCGTGACAATCCCGGCCGACGGTGAAAAGCGGATCGACTGGAAGATCACCGCCTCGAAGATCGGCACGGCGAAACTCACCGTGAAGGCGCTCACCAACGAGGAATCGGACGCGATGGAACTCTCCGTGCCGATTCTTCCGCAGGGGGTCCGCTCCGGCGCCAGCGCAATCGCCGATCTGGATGACAGAACATCCTCCGGGTCGATGAGCCTTTCGATACCGACGAACAGCACAACCGAAAGCGCGGGGCTTACGCTTGCGCTTGCGCCATCGGCCGCCAGCTCCATCCTTGGCGCGCTCGATGAGCTTATCGGCTATCCGTACGGCTGCGTGGAACAGACCATGAGCCGGTTTCTCCCCACCGTGGTAGTGGCCGATGCTCTCGGGAAGATCAAGGTTCCGTTCAGCGAGAAGAAACGACTGGAGATCCCGAAGATGGTGGCGAAAGGGCTCGGCAGGTTAAGCGAGCTTCAGCACGAGGATGGCGGATGGGGATGGTGGGAGAACGACGAGACCAACCCGTTTATGACCGCCTACGTGATGTACGGCCTGACGGTGGCGAAAGGGAGCGGATACGATATCCCCGATGATCGCTACAACAACGGCCTGGCGGCGCTCCGCAGGCTGATCGAATCGCGCCGGAGCGGCGGCGGCCTTGGTTCCAACGATAAGAAGCTGGAGCCGACCACCGAGGCATACATGCTCTACGTGGCGAGCTTTATCAGCAACGGCAGCCCCGACAGGCTCTACACCGACCGGATAGCCGAGCTTGCGAAGCGGACCGATATCAACAACTACGGCCAGGCCCTTCTGGCGCTCGCCGCCCACTATCAGAACCAGAGCGGGCTTGCGGGACAGTTTGCGGACCGCCTCCGCGCCAACGCCACGGTGAGCGAGTCGATCGCCCGCTGGAGCGGCAAGAGCTGGCACTACAACTGGCAGGATGACGAGGTGGAGACATCGGCATTCGCCATCAAGGCGCTGCTGGAAATCCGTGGAGAGGATGATCTGGTGCGGAAGGGAATCCACTTCCTCCTCTCGCAGAAGAAGGGAACCGCCTGGGAGAACACCCGGCAGACCGCCATGGTGATCTACTCGCTGGTTGATTACGTCCGTAACTCGCACGAGCTGGACCCTGACTACACCGTCACCGTCCGGGTAAACGGGCGCCAGGTCTTTACCAAGCACATCACCAGCGCGGATATCTTCGCGCCGGAAGAGCAGATCACCATTGGATCGGAGGGACTTCGCAACGGCGCAAACGATATCACGATCGAGAAATCGGGGAGCGGGAAGCTCTACGCGTCGGCCAGGATGAACTACTACGTCACCGGCGCGGCCATCAAATCGGCATCGGCGGGGTTCAAGGTGGAACGGCAGTATTACACGCTCCGCCGCGAGCAGAAGAACGGAACATACGTCTACACCAAACAGCCGTATACCGGCAGCGTCAAAAGCGGCGATGAGATCTTTGTGAAGGTGAAGATCACCCCGGATGCCGCGTCCGAATACTTTATGCTGGAGGATCCCCTCCCCGCCGGCTGCGAGGTGGTGACCAACACCGACGGTTATACGATCGTTGACGAGGGGATGTACGGCGGATTCAACGGCGGCGGCAAACGCGGATATATGCCGTACATCTGGCGCTGGTGGTATGCCGACCGCGACGTGCGCGATGAGAAGGTGGCGTTCTTCGCCCCCTCGCTCGGGGCGCAGACCTACGAGTTCAGCTACGTGATGCGGGCGCAGATCCCCGGCACCTACTCCATCATGCCATCGGTCGGCATGCTGATGTACTACCCGGATGTCCGCGGCAACAGCGACGCAATCGCGAT
>JBDSJW010000287.1:0-3689 GCA_039917235.1 Kapaibacterium sp. (SeqCode)
GCGGTTGCAGCAGGTGTTCTGGAACCTTATCAAGAACGCCGTGAAGTTCACCCCGGACGGCGGTGATATCGCCGTGATAACGACCAATGACCAGGCGGGCGCGTTCGTGCTTCGCGTCTCCGACAGCGGGATCGGCATCGCGGGGGATGTGCTTCCGAGGATTTTTAACGCGTTCGAGCAGGGGGAACGGAATATCAATCATCGTTTCGGCGGGCTGGGGCTGGGGCTGGCGATCAGCAGGACGCTGGTCGATCTCCATTCCGGCCATATCGAGGCCGCAAGCGATGGCGAGGGGACCGGCGCAACGTTCACGGTGGTGCTGCCGACGGTTTCACGTGAAGCTCCGGCGGGACCCGATGCCGACGCGGGGAATCCCCAGGCGATCCGTGTGCTGCTGGTGGAGGACCACCGGGATACGCGGGAGGTGATGCGGATGTTCCTGGAACAGCGCGGCTATCAGGTCCGCGTCGCGGAAAGCATGGAGTCCGCCATCAGGCAGGCAGCGATGCCGTTCGACCTTCTGATCAGCGATATCGGCCTTCCCGATGGAAGCGGGCTTGATCTTATCAGAACGCTTGCCTCGCGGGGGCCGGTGAGGGGGATTGCCGTGAGCGGTTACGGGATGGAGGAGGATATCCGGCGAAGCATCGAGGCCGGATTTGCCGAGCATCTGACCAAACCGGTAAAGCCGGCACGGCTGGAAGAGGCCATCCGTGCGCTGACCCGATAGCGGTAGATTCAGCATCATCGAAAAAAAACATCCCCCGTTGCGACACTTCCAGCAATGGGAGGTCTTTACTTCTGTTCAGGAGATGATTCGCCGCACACACCCCATGCGGCGATGATTTTTCCGACAACAGACATTCCCAGTATCAGTAGCGTCGAATCCCTCCCGGTTCGGTGAAATTGCGAGGAATCCACCCGGTCGGTTCGTTCATCGGGATGAACGGCCGGAGTTGATTCCAAGGATTTTGACAGAAAAGGGGTCGTTTGAGGCTACGCAACCCACGAAGTGATGCCCAAAGAGGATACCTCCAACTCTCTTCAGGTGGCGCCGGAATCGCGCGATGAGCTCGACAGCCAGCTCTTTGCTCGCTTTGTTGAGGGCGATCAGCAAGCATTCAAGACCCTGTACGCTCTTTACGAGCGTCCCCTGATGCTTTACTGTCGTCACATGCTGACCACGACCCAGGAGTCACAGGATGTCTTCCAGGAAGTGTGGCTTCGGATCATACGGATCAGGACGCGGCGTGAGAAAGTGGATCGGTTTCGTGCAATGCTCTTTACGATTGCCAGAAATGCGTCGATCAACCATCTTCGCAACCGGCAGTATAACCGTCCCGTCTCGCTGTCGCAGATCGATCTGGAGAATAACCGTTCGCTCTCCACGAGCGAGGGGTTTGATGAGATGGAGGATCTGATCAACCGCGCCCTGAAACGGCTTCCCGATTCTCAGCGCGAGGCGTTCGTCCTTCACGGAATGCTCGGCTATACCTTCCAGGAAATAGCCGATATGCAGGGAATAACGATGACCGGAGCGAAGACCCGTGCCTTTCGGGCGCGCTGTTATCTTCGCACCCTCCTGTCAAACTGGCTAGGTTTGGCGGAGGAAGAGGCCGACGAGCATATCAATGCAAGGTCTTCGCAACAATCATCCCGATCTTATAAGCCAGAGGGAGAATGAAAACGGGTGACTTGATAACCTCATATCTCAGCAATGAGATGAACCCGGAACAGGAGCGGCAGTTTCTGCTTTCGGTTGCGGCCAGCGACTCGTTGCGTCTCGCGCTGAAATCGCACGTGATGCTTGATCAGATCGTGACCCGGCAGGCCCAGCATGTCAGTGTGCCAAATGCCGTCCGGGAGAACATCTTCGCTCAGATGAGCGCCTCGATGGGAACCCCCGCCGGGGCTGCCTCCAGCGCGATAAAGAGCTCCGGCATCCTTTCGCGGTTCGGCCGGGGCGCCATGATGGCACTGCTGACGGTGAGCGGCTTCGCGGCCGGATATTTTATCCATCCGCAGGCATCTCCCGATCAGTCTCCATCCGGCGCGGCCCAGCAGCCCGCGGTACGGCATATCGATGGAGGAGGGCTTCCGTCCGACTCTCCGGCGCCGACCCAGGGGAGCGTAACCACGGCCGCTCCGTCGAAGTCCGCCGCCGAGCCGGCCACACAGCCGGAAACAGCGTCGCGGACCGCGTCGAGCCAGCAGATCGCCGTCGCACCGGCCGAACGTTCACGTTCGATGAGCGTTGCCCGGGCATCCCGTCCGGCTGCCAGCACATCACCGACGATGCTTTCATCGTCAAAGCCGGCTGCCTCGGTTCCGGCGCAGGTCAATACCGCCAGCGAGCCTGATCCGCTCAATCCATCTCCCACGAAATCCTCGGTGGGCGCTGGTGACGGGAAGAATGGCAAGGTTTCGACCGATGAGGGGGATGGCTCTCCGAAGGTGGATGTTGATCCCAACATTCGTAAATCGAACGGCGCTCCTCAGAAAACGACCAGCCAGGGGGATCCTAAATGATATGAGGTCCTACCCCGTGCAAGGGGGGCGGCACCGGATCATCTCCCTGAGCCGCTGCGCGCTTCTGTTCCTTGTTGGCTTCCTCCCTCTCACGCGTATACAAGCGCAGCCGGCCCCGGCAACCTCGTTCTGGATGCCGGTTGGGGATTCCTCGTTTCGGCAGTTGCGTTTTGGCCTCGGCTTCGGGCTTGGCCTGTATCGTCAGGATGCCTCATTCAGAGTTTATAGACCCGGCCCGGATACCTGCAATTGCGGTGTATTCGGGCCGGGTTCTTCGTCTGGTATCACCGCCGAGCTGTCGTTCGAGCGGTCGATGAGCGCATCGCCATCCATCTGGCTTCTCTCCCGGCTTGGCTACGCGGACTTCTCCGCGGTGCTCAGCTCCCGCGATACCAGCACCGAATCGATTGAGCCGGACGGCCAGTCTGTCTACGTCGTCACCCGTCACGAATTCCACGCATCGCTTACCGGGGTGAAGCTTGCTGTCGGCGGCGGGCTGGAAGTGATCCCCGGCGTGATCGTTGGCGTGGCGCCGACGGTGACAGTGGTAATGGGGAAGGAGCAGAATCAGATCGAGCGGATCATCAGCCCTCAGGATACGCCGTTCCTGGAGACCGGCACCGAAACCAGGCCGGTGGCGGGGGGGACGCCGATCGTCTTCAAGCCGGTTCAATTCGGCGTCGATCTGATGATCGAGGCGAATATCCCGCTCGGCAGGCGGCTTGCCCTGCGGCCGGAAGTGCGGGGAAGCATCTTCCTTGGCTCGGTTGCCGATAACGCCAGCTGGAGCCGGAGTGGCCTTTCCGGCCTTATCGGCCTATCGTACGATTTCAGCCATCATCCCGATTCCATTCCCCTCCCCGTGACGCATCCGGTACAACCTTCCGATACCGTTCGCCTTGCGGATAGCACGCCGAAGCCATATCTCTCGGCCAGGATCAAGGTGTATGGGATCGATCAGGCCGGTCAGCGGTATGCCGATCCGGTGATTGAAATCGAGCAGGCGCCGTGGGTGGAAGGGGTGCCGATCATCCCCTATATCTTCTTTGACAGCGGCGTATCGCGCATTGCCGACCGCTATGTGCAGATCCGTAACCCGGAAGTGCGCGCCCATTTCGCCATCGATTCGCTGGTGGCGATTACGCCGCTTGATATGCACT
>JBDSJW010000288.1:0-10674 GCA_039917235.1 Kapaibacterium sp. (SeqCode)
GGCGACCGGGACCGGGCGATCATCAACGCGAACCAGGCCGGGGACGGCGTCCGCGGGGTCACGATCACCTACGCGAACGCCGCCAGCGGGGACGTGAACGTGGCCGGTCTCGGCACCGCCACGTTCATCGACATCAACACGGTCGAGACGTTCCGGTACTCCGGCGACATCGCCGCGGGCGTCGGGAACGACGTCGTGACCGTGGTCGGGACGGCGGCTATCGGAGCGAAATTCCCTCGGGAACAACGCTGAAGGGGATAACGATAGAGAATGGAACCGCCCGCGCCGATTTCAGCGCCGAGTTGCGCCATGTGGCCGGCTCATGCCGTGTGGTGGCGATCCGCGCGCAGATCGAGCGAACGCTCCGCCAGTTCCCGAGCGTGAAGACGGTGGCGATCAGCATTGATGGAACCAGCACCGGGGTATTGCAGCCGTAGATCGTCATCGCGCTTCGGCGGCCCGGATCACCATTCCGGGCCGAAGTAATGTTCGGCGTCGATCGCGATATGGTGCGATTCCATGAACCTCGCCAGCTTCTCCATTGTCGCCGCGTTCTTCTTCCACCACTCATGCCGGGCAATCTTGCCGATCCCCTCATCCAGCAGCCAGTAATCGTACGCTTCCATCAGGCCGGCGGCGCGTAAGGTCTTCTGCCAGTCCATCAGCACATTCTCCATCTCCCCGCTATTCTCATCCGCGAACCACAGATCAACAAACGCGCGCCGCACCGAATCGATCTCAGCGACCTCTATTTTTCTCACCGTCCCCATAAGCGCGCTGGCGGTCCTGAAGAGCGGGACATAGTGACGGATAAAGGGCCTCTTCGTCCCCTTCCCTCGCGATGAAAGGTTCTCCTCCTGGTGCGCGGTAAGGTTTACCCGCAGCGAGTCGGAAACGAAGTAGTAAAGCTCCTGATAGGTTTTGTAGAGGAGCGCGCTCATCTGGCCGGTGCGCCCGCTGTTCTGTTCCAGGTTCATAAAGATTTCGCCGTAGATCAGCCCCCAGATCTTCTCCGAGCTGCCGCAGTAGAGGAGCGCGGCCCAGTAGTAGTTTCCGGGAAATTTCGGATCGGCCCTGATGCCGTTCTCCCAGAACTCTATCGCACTATCGTATTCATTATCCGCCAGAGCCATCCTCCCACGCTCCTGATAGAGCGAGCCGGATTTCGGAAATCGCTTCAGGCCATCATCGTAGATCGATGTGGCGGTCTTCGCATCACCAAGCATATCATATGAATCCCCCAGCATGATATACCACTGCCACGGCCCTTCCGGCCGACGCTGAAGAAGCTCGCGCATCGTCCCACGTGCCTTCTCGTAATCCTTCAGATTATACTGAAGAGATGCCTCCTCGTAGAGATAGTCGGGACTTTCCGGGTCGATTCGGTGGGCCTCCTCCAGCATCCCCATCCCCTCATTCACGTTGCCGGTATCCATGGCGGCGTAGGCGTGGCGTACCAGCGCGAGCGACCGGCTCTTCGCGTCGGTCTGCGCCGTCAAGAAATGATGGGCCGATAGAAGAAGCGCGATGGAGATAAAAAGCGTCCGCATGATGTTCGCTGGTTGCATTGGAGGTTAATCGGTTATTCTTCTCACGCCGTTGCTCAGCCCCGACTTCTTCGCCAGCGAATCCAGGATGCTCAAATCCTTTTTTCTAAACGATATATGGCTGGAGACGCCGACGAACCTCCTCATCCCATGCAGGACACCAAGCTCTCCGGTGCCGGTTTTGATGACAATGGACGCCAGCACAACACGCAGCATCTGCAATTCCTCGGGAGATAATGTTGTTTCGAAATAAATCCGCCTCGCCGCATTTGCATTTTCCGTCACGGAATTATTTCGCCGGTTTCAATGTTCACCAATTCCGCATGCGAATCGAAAATCAATATATAGATGGGCGAAGGTTCGCCGGAATAAACAATATCAGACTCCGCCGATATGCCGGCATTGTGATACGCGATGCCGACAATAACGTAGTAGCCGGGAGCAAATGTGCTGTCGATGGGGCTGAATTGCAGGATTGCCGCACAATCTTCCGTCGTGGAAAATCTCGACAGATCGTCGTTGACGGGATTTAATTCGGATCCCGGCTGCCACCCGAACGGGGTTGGACCGTTCCTGTATCGCGCCACGCTGTCCTGCCGCCCACGCAGCCATTGCGATACCCCCCCATTCTCATCGAAAAGCTCCCGAATATTCACCGGCTTGTGCCACACACGAACAGGTATCACGTGCCCTAGCACGCCGAACATCAGGTTGACTGTGCTGTCCCGCTGGATATAATTCCGGGCACGTCTATAGAGCGTGTCCGGCGGAATGCCTTTGGATAGAATTGGAACGCGGGAGCATCCCGGAACGCATGTCACCGGGACAACTCCCCACGCAAGTACCAGCGAAATTCGCCACAACGCTTTCATCAAACGCCTCCATTCCACACCAGGGAAGCTCAATGCACGGACGCCAGCCTCGACTCCAGATCGGTTATTGCCCCATACCATTCGGCGGGATTTTCCGCATCATCCCACAGCTCCTTCAACTCGGAATCGGTTTTGATCCGTTCAAGAGCCTTCAGGGCCAGAACCACCTTATCGCGATCGGCATCGATGCCGAGCATCCCGATGCTCTCCTTCACTTCATCCGGCATGGTCGGGTTGGGAGCCCCTTTCAACGCCGCCACAACCTCGGCCGCGGCTATCGCCACGCTGCAATCCGGTGCCTCCAGATAATCGGTCATCCCCACGACCGTGGAGAGCGCATCCACGATTACAGACTCATCGGGGTCATCCCCGAAATCCGCAATCCAGTCCGAAGCATCATCATTCTGAAAACTTCCCGAGCCCCAAGCTCCCATAATTCATTCTCCTGAAAAATTCGATATAACGTTGAAAAAATCCGGATAACGGATTTCAATAATCCCGATTTATACATGCGCGATATTTCCATCACGAACAATATCGGCGGAACATTTTTATTCCTGTACGAAATAATGATCCGCATCGATTCCGATGCGATGTTTTTCCAGAAACTCAATCAGCGCATCCATTTTACCGCTGTTTTTTTTCATCCATAACGTCATGGCAGCCTCATCCCCCTTCCCCAACAGCCAGTAATTATAGGCTTCCAGAACCCCTGCGTCGCGCAGTTTTTTCTGCCAGTCGAAAAGTACGGCGGCGGTTGGCGCTTCCTCATTCTTCCAGGCATCCAGGAACATTGTGCGCACTGAATCAAGCTGTGCCAGTCCAACCCGTTTGGCATTCATGACCGATATCGAGGCAACGGTCATGCCCACTTCGTAGAGGAGGGGAAATGGGAGTTTGATCTCTTTTCCCTCCTCAGGCGCCATTATGGCAGGATTCCGGCTGAAGGAGATGCTCATCGTATCATTCCCCACGCTGATCGCATCGCGATAGGTGTCGTACAGGATCTTGCTCATCGTTGCCGTCCGATCTGTTCCCAGCTCCAGGTTCATAAATATCTCGCCGTACATAATTCCCCAGACCCGATCGCTGCTGTTGCAATAGAGTTTGGCGGCCCAGTAGTAATTGCTGGGAAATTTCGGGGCGGCCTTGATGCCGCGCTGCCAGAAGGAGATCGCCTTGTTGTAGTCCTTCGCGGTCATCGCCATCAGCCCCCGCTCCAGATAAAGGTTTCCAGCCTTCGGATACTGCTCGATGCCAGCCTCGTAGGTTTCGATGGCTTTGCTCGAATTCCCCAGCATATCGTAGGCATTGCCGAGAAGCTGGAACAATTCGGCGGAGCCTTTCGGGCGCTGCGCGAAGATCTCCTCCAGGATCACTTTCGCCTTCTCGTACTCCTTGCGTGAGTATTGGATATAGGCGATCTCATACTTCAGATCGGGATTTTCCGGGTCGTACTTCAGCGCCTGTTCCATCAGACGCATCCCCTCGTCCAGATCGCCGCCGTCGGTGGCGGCAAAGCTCTTCTTCACAAGATCGGCGACGATTGCTTTGGTATCCTCCTGTGCCCGCGATACATGAATGACCGCGACGGCGAGCACAAGCGCGCAGAGAATGGTACGGGTACGCATGATGGGCTTCTCCTCGGGAACGGGTTGGTTGGAGCGTTTGGGAATATGACTGGGCGGAGGGTAGGCCGCGCGGTCCGGTTCCGGTCGCGAAGATACGAGCCATCCCCAAACGGCACGAGCCGAAATGCAAAGGCCGGGAGAAGATAATTCCCCCGGCCCATGATTACTTCTGGAACATCCTGGCCGCCACAGCGGATAACCTCTTTCAACAGTCTGCTATCGCACAACCACCAGCGGTTGCATAACGCTCCCGCGCGCCGACCGGAGAAGGAGATAATATCTCCCGGACGGAAGCAGTGACGTATTGAACCGAACGTGATCATCCCCACGCGATGCGGTTCCCCGATAGACCACGGCAAGCTCCCGACCAACCAGATCGGTTATGATGATCTCCACCGGCATTCCCCCCCCGCCGGCGCGATACCCGATCTCGACAATCCCGACCGCGGGGTTCGGCACAACTGGCAGAAGCGCCAGCATCCCTTCCCCCGTCACGATCTCATCAGCCACGCCGCCGGCTGCCGAGGCGCGACCGGCGAGTGAAATCGCCAGTGCCGCGGAGCCGGAGCCATTTACCGCAATCGCCAGCGAACCGTTGTACAGCCCCGATCCGGCGGCCGGCATAAACCGCACGATCAGCGCGACCGAATCGTTCGGCGGGATCACCACCGGCACGGAATTCATCGAACTGAAATAATTACCGGGAGAGCCATCCCTGCTGCCGCTTACGGTGACCGAGGAGATGGTAACCGTGCTTGATGTGATATTCCTGATCACCACCGTGGTATCATAGAAGCCTCCGGGAAGCCTGCTCCCGAAATCGACGGCCGAAACCGATGTGGCTATCCCACTGCCGATCGTCGCCGCCAGCGTTACCTCGGTGGATGAACCACCGGCCGGTTGTACCGCAACGCCGGCCGCCAGCGCGCGCTCCAGGGTCTGCGGCTTCAGCCGGACCAGAACGGTCTGCGATCCGCCGGGGGGAACGGAGAAGAGGGAAATCGGTGAGATGATCTCAAACGCGGCGGCATCCGGCCCCGTCAGCGTAAGCCCCACGCCGGTCAGTGGCGCGGTGCCGGTGTTCCGCACCGTAAACGAATCGGTGCGCGATATGCCGGTAGCCACCGCTCCGAAATCAACACGGGTGCGGCTGAGCGTAAGCCCCGGCGCGGTCCCCCGGCCGGAGAGTGAGGCGACGATAAGCGGATCGGCACCGTTATTCCCGATGCGAAGGTTGCCCGAGGAAGTTCCCATGGCCGCCGGTGCAAACCGGACGCGGACGATGGCGCTATCACCAGGAAGGATCTTCCGTCCCACAAGCGACTGCGTCACCAGCGAAAACCCGGAGCCCGTGACATCCGCCGATGTGATGGTTGCCGTGTCGGTGCCGGAGTTTACCACGGCGATATCACGCTCGCCGTTGGAAGCAAGAGCCACATCCCCGAAATCGACGGCGGCCGAACGGAATGCAAGCGCCCCCTGTATCCCCTCTCCATTAAGCTGGATGCTGATGGGCGCCAGCGAATCGGCCCCCACCTGGAGCGTTGCCACGCGGGTTCCGATCCCCAGCGGGTGGAACCGGAAACGGATCGGAAGGGAATCGCCCGGCGCCAGCGTTACCGGCGGGGTCGGCGAAAGGATGCTGAACTCCGTTGCGTTGGCGCCGCTTACCGTAAGCGATGTAATCCTCACCGGAATATCCCCGCTGTTCCGCACAAAGAGCGGCGGCGCGTCGATACTGGTTCCCACGCGGGCCTTGCCGACCGAGAAGATCCCCGGCGTCGAGATGATGGCGGCCACGCCACGGCCGGTGATCGCGATATCGGTCGGGTTGTTCTTTGTGTCGTCGTGCGCGATGCGGATGGTAAGCGCATACATGCGCCGTTCCGTGGGCGTGAACTGGATGCGAACACGGAAGCTGGAATCGGGCGGGACGATTGTCGGGCCGCTGCCGCTCAGCAGGCGAAGGCCGGTGCCATCGTCAGGGCCGAGCGCCGTTACGCCGGTGACATGAAGCGTATCGTTGCCGGTGTTTCTAAAGAGCACCGTATCGATGATATAGGTCCCCCCAATCCGTCGCGAACCGAAGTTGATGGCCGATGCCATCTTCATCACCATCGGCGCCACCGCGCGACCGCTCAGCGGGACATTATCGGGAGATGTTGCCGCGTTGCTGACAATCGCCATCATCGCCGACTTTGTCCCATCCTCCACTCCTCCGGCATCCCGTGGCATAAACCGCACGCTGATATCGTGCGACGCCCCCGGATCAACCGTGAACGGCCCCTTCCCCGCCGTGACCGAATAATCAAGGCTGTCGCGCCCGAGGATCGGCGTTGTGTTCACCGTCAGCACCCCCGTGCCGGTGTTGGTCACCGTTACCGTTTTGGTGATGCTGTTCCCCGGCCTGACCCGTCCGAACTGGAGCGACGTGGGAGTGGTGGAGAGCGCCGGCTGCGGCGTTCCGGCGATGGAGGAGGAGTAGAGAGCCGACATCACAAGGTTATATCCAGCCTGATATCCCCCCTCGGGGAAATTCCGCCAGACAGTGCCGTTGTAGTACGATGTCCTGTTCTGCGTCGTGCTCCCGTTATCCGTGAAAAGCTCCAGCGTCCCCACGCCGTTCGTGTCAAGGGAGATATGGAAGTTGGTCCCCGCCGGGAAGTTGACCGGCAATCCTATGCCGCGCAGATAGATCTCCACATTCTGATCGGCGGCGATATCGCTGTACGGGATCGTCACCGATCCAAGTGCCGTCCCCGGAATTCCGGCCACGCTCCCCGGCGCGTTGGCATGGACAGTGACGGTAAGCGTTCCGTTGAGCGGCAGCACGGAGCCCCCTCCCAGCTTGAACTTCACCCCCACCAGCGAGCCGGTCGTGGGAGCCGTACACCGCACGGCATAGCGGCTGATGCCCGCCTGCGGCAGATTGAAGAGATAATAGGGAGTGCCGTCATGATAGACCAGGGAGCTGATCGTGGTGGACTCGTTCTCAAGAAAGCTGATGTTCGATGTCGTGGCGCCGGCGGCAACCACCACGCTTGTCTTCTCGTTGACATTATCGAGAAGCATATTCCCATTCTCCGCCGTGCCGTTGTACCATTCGCGATCGATGTTCATGTTGGCCGGCGTATCGTAACTGGCAATCGATGAGCCGCCGGTGAAGGTGGCCGTGACCGGCTCGATCCTGACGAAATATCGCCCCGGCGGCAGCCCTGTACATGTGTAGGTGCCGGTTGCCCCTGGAGGATTATCGAAGCCCGATTTCCCCCCCGAATAATAATCGACCACCGTGCTGTAGGCCGCGCCGGTGGCGGAATCCTCGGCAATCACATTGACGCCGCTCAGATTTGCGCTCCCCCGCCGCACTGTTCCGGTAATGGAGCCTACCGTGGCCGTATAGCCGGCGGCGGGATAGAGAATGGAGATAGCCGCCTGATCATCGGGCGAAAGGGATTTCTGCGCGCTCTTCATGATCACCGGATACATCGTTGCATAATCCGCGTGCATTGAAACCTGCGAATGTCCAAGCCCGAGGAAATGCCCGATCTCGTGGGTGATCGTCGCCTTGTACTCATCCTGCTCCGCCACGCCGCCGGCGCCGCTCAGAAAGCCGTTGATAATGGCATATCCCTCCACGTAGTTGTTCCCCGCGTAGGCGGAGCTTGCAAATCCGAGGACGGAGTTCTTCGCCCCCACGCCCAGCTTGGCGTCGGTGATGGATCCGTCATTATCGAACACCACCGGGTTTACGCCATCGGCAAACTGCCCGGCGCCGGAGATAAACGCATCGGTGGCAAGAGTGACATCGCGCGGAAGCTGTCCCGCGTTGTTGAAGGAGAGGGCGGCGGTCACCACGTTATCCCACTGCTGGAACGCATAGACCGCTATCCCCGTGGCAGTGCCGTTGGAAAAGGAGCCAAGCGCCCCCTGATCGGTCTTGAAGGAGATAGGGATGGAACCGGCGGGATATCTCCGCGCCGTGGTCCCGTTGGCACTGAGCGTCCCGCCGGCATAGGCCGGAACCGTGGTCAGGGCAAGCAGCGCCGAGGCCAGAATCATTGTGATCGTTCTCATGGTTTTCCAGCCTCCCTGAGAAGATCATCGATCATCGAAACGAACGTGGAAGCCGCCACCGTGCCGCCGTTGCGGTCCAGGTGATATCGCCTGAGAAGCGCATCCAATCCTTTCAGCGCCATATCCCCCACCCCCAACACCTGCCCGTCCGACGTGACGTTCCAGACGCCCTGATAGAGCCCGATGGGGCTTGTGAAGCCGAGCGAGCTGACAGGATAAAAGGCAACCAGCACCCGCTCCCCGGTACGGAAGTAGCGCATATGTTCCAGCTTCGTGGAAAGCCCGTTGGAGGTGCCGCCAAGCTGTTTGACGGTGATATTCCCAATGGAAACGCCGTAGATGGGCTGCTCCACCCGGAATGTGGTGTAGGTGACGATATCGCCATGTTCATCCGATCCCGAGGAGACCCCGGTGACCGAGCCGATAAAGATGGTTCCGGCCGAGCCGACCATCTCGCGAAGATTGAGCGTCCGCACCTGCGCGGTCAGAACGCTTCCGCAGAGGAGCAGCAGCGGTGCCAGCCACAACCCTCCACGCCATGTAATCCATGAACAACGTCCCATAAAGTCGATTCCTTCGCAACTGATGAATCGCCGGCAACCGATTCAGGACAATCGGAGGATTCTACCGGCACAAGTAATTGTCCGGTTAATCGCGAATAGCGTGCCATGCAGTCGGGATTCGCTTCAAACGAATCCATTCCGAAGCTTCTCACATGAATTCCGGCCGTTCACGTCGTCCCATTCTGTATTTTTCCGCTTCTCTCCCCTCCGCCCGGCCTTCAGCCTGGCCCGATGGCGGAGAGCATTTGTTCGAGTACACAGGATTTTGGTGTTATGAAGCTTCTGGTAATCGAGGATGAAAAGAAGGTGGCGAACTTCATCATGCAGGGGCTGCGTGAGGAACATTACGATGTGGATTGCGCGTACGACGGCGAGCAGGGACTGGAGAAGGCGCTCACGGGGGAATTCGACGGCATCGTGCTGGATCTGATGATGCCGAAGCGCGACGGCATCTCGCTGCTGCGGGAGTTCCGCGCCCGCGGCATGACAACGCCGGTGTTGATCCTGACGGCCAAGGGGACGATTCAGGACAAGATCACCGGGCTGGATTCCGGCGCCGATGACTATCTGGCAAAGCCGTTCCATTTCGAGGAGCTGACCGCCAGAATCCGCTCGATGCTCCGCCGCCGCTCCGTGGAGAAATCGAATCAGTTGAAGGTGGGGGATCTCTCCCTTGACTCGATCACCCGGAAGGCAAAGCGCGTCAACACGGAGATCGAGCTGACGACGCGGGAGTATGCACTGCTGGAATATCTGATGCGGAACGCCGATCGCGTTCTCAGCCGCTCGGTGATCACGCAGCATGTCTGGAACTACAACTTCGCTGTGGATTCCAATCTGGTGGATGTCTATATCAATCGCCTCCGGAACAAGGTTGAAGTGGATGGCGGCTCACGGCTGATCCACTCGATTCGCGGCGTCGGCTATGTGATGCGCGAAGGGGTTCCCGAGGAGGAGAAGGAGTGAATCTATCGCTTGTTCTTCGCGTTAAGCGGTAAAAAGGCGCGAAACAGCTCAAAGAGCCCGGATTTGCGTCGGGGCTCTTTGCGGGGGGACATCATAGGTACAACAATGTGCGAGGGGCGTTCCCTATGCTGCTTCAGTTGCCGAAACTTGCGACAATGACTTTCCCGGTGGTCGCGACCGCATCGAGATAATCTGCCCATGCCTGCATCATGATCGTGCGCTTTGATGGGGCTGCGCGAGTTTTTTAATGCCCGCCGCTTCAAGCATGGCGCTGGTTGCCCGCTCGACGGATTGCCGGACAGGATCGAGGTCAAGGCGCGAATAAATCTGCGTGGCGGTTAGGGATTTGTGGTTGAGGGACTTCCCAATGATGACCAAAGAAGCCCCCGTCTTTGCCTGCCAGCTTCCAAGCGTCCGGCGCAGGTCGTGGATTCTTAGGTCTTGAATATCCGCGCGTTGAAGTATCCGCTTCCAGCCGCGCCGGGATTCGGCCATGTACCCTTTTTTGCCGGGACCGGGGAAGACGAAATCGGAGACGTTGTCTTTTCTGCCGTTCAGAACTTGAATGGTCTCCTCCCCGAGCGGAACCGTTTGCGGCTCGTCGTTTTTCGTGCGCGGAATGCGCCATTCCTTCCGCTCGAAAGAAATCTGGTCCCACCGCATGGACATGACGTTTTCCCGCCGCGCGCCGGTCAAGAGCGACATCAAAACGTAGTCGCGAATCGTTGTGTTCTCCTCGGCTTCCAGAGACTTGAAGAACCTCGGCAGTTCGTCCGACTGGATAAACCTGTCGCGGCTGCGCTCGGGGTTCTTCTTGATGCCTCTGGCGGGATTCACCTCGCACAATCCCGCTGTGAAGCCCCAGCCGAAGATGGAGGACACGAGCGCAAGGATTCGGTTAGCGGTTCCACCGCTCTTGTATTTGGGAGGGTGTCCGGGCTTCGTTTTTTTCGTCGTCTTGATTTGCCGGGTGATGCCGCCGTGAATGGCGGCGACATCGCTCCGGGTGATCTGCGAG
>JBDSJW010000289.1:0-14180 GCA_039917235.1 Kapaibacterium sp. (SeqCode)
TATATCCAAGGCGCGCGTGGGCAACTTCATTGACATCGAGAATCTTCCCGGATGCGGGATTGATCACAAAGAGCGAATCATGTGACTGCTCCATCAGGCTGCGGAAGATCTTCAACTCCTCCTCCACCCGTTTTCGCTCGGTGATATCGCGCACCACCGCCACCACAAATTCCCGATCCCCCACCGTAATCAATTTTATGCTGACTTCCGCGGGGTAGGTTGTTCCGTCGCGCCGGCGGTGGCGTCCCTCCACAATTCTGGAGCCCCCGTTCCGCAAGCTCTCAACATGGTTCCTCCACTCCTCGATGCCCGGCACTGAATCCTCGATATCGCTAACGCTCAGCAGAAGAAGCTGCTCGCGGGTATACCCCAGACGCCTGTGAGCTATCTCGTTGACATCCAGGAATCGACCCAGCACTGGATCAGTCACGAAGAGGGCGTCGTTCGACTGCTCCATCAGGCTGCGGAAGATCTTCAATTCCTCCTCCACCCGTTTCCGCTCGGTGATATCGCGCGCCACCGCCACCACGAATTCCCGATCCCCCACGGCAATCAGCTTGACGTTCACATCAACCATGTAGGTAGTTCCATCGCGCCGCCTCTGAACCCCGTCCAGCGTCAGCGAGCCGAACGAGCGGATAGTCCGCATCCGTTCCTCCCACGTAAGGTTCACCGACATGGTGGTCTCGATATCAACCGCCGCCATTTCCAGCATTTCCGCGCGCGTATAGCCAAGCCGGACACAGCAGGCATCATTGACATCAATAAAGCGCCCATGCTCCGGGTCGATCACGAAAATGGAATCGTTGGACTGGTCCATCAGGCTGCGGAAGATCCTCAGTTCATACTCCGCATCCTTTCTGTCGGTGATATCGGAGAGGATGCCATCGGCATAGAGGCAGCCATCCACCTCGTAGGTGGATGCGGCATGCTGGCGAATCCATCGCCACTCGCCGTTTGCGTCGCGCACCCTGAACTCGCAGTTGTATAGCCTGTTCTCCTCGAAGAGCGCCCGATACGCATCCCGCACCATCGCCAGATCATCAGGATGGATGATGTCCATCGACTCCCTCCCCACGCTCTCGATCACCTCGCGCGCGGTAAGCCCCAACAGCTTTTCCACGTTCGGGCTGATATACGACGGACGTCCCTCGGCATCAGCGGTCCAGAGGATATCCGGGATATTCTCGACGAGCGATCGATACTTTCGCTCGCTTGCCTCCAGCGCGGCGGCAGCCTCGCGGCTTGCGCTCACGTCCGCCATCGCGCCCATCATCCTCACGGCGCGCCCATCGCTCCCCACCTCCACACACCCACGATCGCTGATATGGGCGTAGGTGCCGTCCTTCCGCATAAAGCGATATTCGCTTGTCCAGGTCTGGGCAGCCCGGGCAACGGCATCCTCAAGGCCCGCGACCACCGAGGCACGATCATCAGGATGAATCCACTGCGTCCACCAGTCGAACTCGCTCAACTCCTCGGGCTCGTACCCCAGAAGATCGGTCAGGCTGGAATTGCGCCAGATCGTCCCCCGGATCAGATCCCAATCCCACACCACATCGCTGGTCGCCTGGGTCACGATCCGGTATCTATGCTCGGCCAGGCTCCTCTCCGCCAGCTCATCGCGCACCGCGCCATGGAGGCGAACGTTGTCCGCGGCCATCCCCGCGCGATCCGCCAGATCTTCCAGCAGCACCTGATCCTCCGCCGTATACGGAATTCCACCGCGATCCCGTGACATGCCGATCGTGCCGATGATCTCCCCGTTGGCACGGAGCGGAACCATCAGCAGGCTATCCACGCCGATCGCATCGAGATAGACCTGGAACTCCTTCCCGATATTCGAATACAGCTCCCGTGAATCAACGCGCGGTATCAGTAGCGACTTCCCGGTGCGGAGTATGATCTCCGCCGGCCCGCTGCCGAACGGCTGAGTCTGAATGGCATTCACCCCCAGCGCTATCTCAAGTGCCTCCGGATTGCAATGATGGATCGCCATCGGATGGAGAGTCAGGCGATCGTGGGAGATAATGCGGATCACGCAGAGATCACCGATCAATTCCGCCGCCGACCGCGCCACAATCGTCATCAGCTCCTTCGGGTCCAGCCACATTCCGTTGAACGCCTTCGATACCTCCGCCTGAAGCGCCAGCCTCCTGCGCGTGAAATCGGTGTCGGCGGCCGGCCTGATAATCCACCAGAGCCGCATCTCCTCATTGTCATGCTCCATCTCCACCGAGAGGAGGACGTTCACCGGCCTCGCATGGGAGGAGAGCAGGCGAACCACGGCTTCGCGAGGATGATCCGGAAGATGAGGGGCCATCAGAAGGGGGAGGAATGCCTCGCGGGAATCGGCGTGCACGTACTCCGCAAGAGACATCCCGGATCGAGCGGCTCCCTTGCCGGCAAGGAGTTGCGCGGCGGCGGTATTGGCATGAAGAATCCTCCCACCGAAATCAGTTTCGATGAATCCGTCGGACGAGCGATCCAGGAGGCGCCATGGGACTATGCGACCGGGCACAATGTCTCTCGGAAAATGGGTTAATCTCATAGTATCACCCCGTTCCAATGGCAATTTCGGGCCAACAGACAGATCGGGAACAGACAGGGATGCGGATACCTGGAGCACCATAGCCAACCTGGACCAATGGTACAAACGGCCCCGCCGCGTTTCGACGGAAATGCTCCGGGTAACAAGCTAGGCTGGAGAGATGAGATAACGATGAGATGGGGGGTGAATCAGTCATCGGCACCAGCCGTGGTGGAGCTGGCGCGGGGCATTTTCCGGGCTATCTAATGCGCGGCGGCAACCGGCAGAACCATCGTCACCGTGGTGCCAACCCCGACTTCGGATGCCAGGCTGACAACCCCACAATGCGCTTCCATCACCGCCTTGACGATCGGCAGGCCAAGCCCGGTGCCGGGAGTTCCACGGGTCAGATCCCCCCGGAAAAACCGATCGAAAACGCACGGCAGATCCCCCGCCGGGATGCCCACGCCATGATCGCGGACGGTGATTATGGCGGCATCACTGCTCCGGGCAAGACGCACCTCCACGGTTCCCGGGCCGGCGGAGTATTTGATGGCGTTCTCCAGAACATTTGTCAGCGCGCGTTCCAGCATCATCAGATTGCAGAGAATTTCCACCGATTCCTCGATCTGCACATCCCACGTAATATCCTTTTCCACCGCAATCGTGGTAAGCTGCGCCACGGAATCGATAAGAAGGCCATCCAGCCAGACGTGGTTGGATGGCGTCATCATCTGCTGGGCGTCGAGCGTTGCAAGCAGAAGAAGATCGGCGGCGAGATGTTCCATACGCTTTGACTCGGTCCCCATTCTCAGCAGGGCGCTACGCGTGGCGTCATCAAGCCCGGCGCGGCCGAGAAGCTGGTCCACCTCCGCGCGGAGCACCGTCAGCGGGGTTCTGAGATCGTGCGAGGCATCGGCCACGAACCGTCGCTGGTTCAGGTGGATCTGCTCCAGACGGGCCATCATCTCCACGATCTCCGCGGTCCGCTCCACCACCCGCATCTCCAGCTCGTCGTGCGCTTCGCGGAGGGCATCTTCCGCGTTCTTCCGCTCGGTGATATCGGTGATCATCGCCAGCGATCCGGTCAATGCCCCCTTGCTGTCGTATATCGGCCCCGCGGAAATGATGACCCAGAGGTGACTACCATCGTGCCGGATAAACTGGAAATCGTACTGCTCCTGAACGCCGGTCAGCCGCTTCGCGTAATGCTCCCTGCCGATCGCCTGCCATTCCGGATCGATAAAATCGTAGATGGAGCACCCGATAATCTCGGCCACGGGATATCCCAGCATCTCCGCCATCCGCGCATTGGCGAAGCTGACCCGCGCCTTGGGATCGATCAGCCAGATCCCCTCGTTTGCCGTCTCCACGATATGCCGGTAGCGCTCCTCGCTGGTACGCAGGGCATCCTCCATTTCCTTCCGCTGCGTCAGGTCGGTTATGGCGCCGATGATCCGTACCGGCTTCCCTTCACTGTCGAACATCAGATAACCGCGATTCAGCACATAGGCCCATCTGCCATCTCCCCTGAGGATTCGATGCTCGTCATCCCAGAACTGCCGTCTCTCCGCGATCGCCGCCTGTAACCCCGACTCCACGCGCTTCCGGTCCTCGGGATGGAGCCTGGTCCGCCACCATTTCAGATCCGGGACAATCTCATCCGGCTGATAGCCGAACAATTTCTGCACGCTGGCATTCCACCAGAGCGTGTTCTCCTGAAGATCCCAGTCCCAGATGGCGTCGTTGGTGGCGCGCGTGGCAAGCTGAAACCGCTCCTCGCTCTTGCGGAGCGACACCTCGGCGAGTGTCCTGGCGGTGATATCGATCGATTCCCCTCCGAGCATTATTTCGCCGACGGCGTTCACCACGGGAAACTTGATGGTGATCCAGTGGTGGAGATTCCCGTTATGCTCCGTGGAATCGATCCCGGTGATGGTCCCCCCGCTGGCGCGTACTTCCGCGTCGGATGCGGCAAGGCCCTCCGCCACGTCCCGAGGGAACAGTTGATAGTCGGCCCTGCCGATCACATCCTCCAGACGAAGATCGAAGATGCGGCAGAACTCCCGGTTGGCGAACCTATACCGTCCCTGTCTATCCTTCAGATAGGTGATCACCGGGCTGTTGTCCATAAATGTCTGGAACATCCGTTCGCTATCGCGCAGCCCCCGCTCCGCCGCCCGCTGCGCGGTGATGTCGATGCCGGTCCCGATCCCGAACGCCACGCCCCCATCGCTGTCGTACAGCGCGCTGTTGGTCCAGAGAATCAGCTTTCGCTCCCCGGTTCTGGTCAGCCAGTGGTTCTCCCTGGTTCTTGGCACCTCTCCATGTTTCAGCCTGCTGAAATCACTGGCAAGCGATTCTCTCTCATCAGGGGGAACAAGCAGGTCGATGACGTTGCGCCCCACAACCTCCTCGAATCGATATCCGGAAATATCCTCGCACGCGCGGTTGAACCTGACGATGTTCATGTCATGATCGAACACCAGCACAAGGGCGCCCACCGTATTGAGCACCGATGCGATAAAATCCCGCTCCTCCTTCAACTCCCGCTGGCTCCGCCGGAGCGCATCCTCCTGCCTGATCCGCTCGGTGATATCGGTCGCCACGCCCACCATCCCGACGATCTCCCCGGCCGCGTTCAGCGACGGCGAAAAGCAGAAATCGATGACAACGTCACTGAACCTGACAACCTCGGTAAATGTCTCGCCGGCAAGCGCGCGTCTGGCGGCATGGACCAGTTTCGGAACGTACTCCAGAAAATCCTCCACCCGCTGTCCCACGACAAGGAGGGGATCGATCCCCAGTTTCCCGACGCTATGTCCCTCGAAAAGGGTGATGATTCCATTGATATCGGCTGAACAGAGGATAATGGGAGCGCTCGACACCACGCTCCTGAGACGCTCCTCGCTCTGCCGCAGCTCATCGGACAGCCGTTTCCGCTCCAGCGCGTAGCGGATGCTCCGCTCCAGAATGCGGTCGTCCAGCTTCCCCTTGAAGAGATAATCGGAGGCGCCGGCGGACATCGCCTCCAGATCGATCTCATGATCCGCATAGCCGGTCAGCATGATGATCGGAGTATAGACTCCGTGCTGAATCGCATGGCGGAGAATCTCCACGCCGGTACGGTCTCCCATCCTGTAATCGACCAGGGAGATATCGATATCGGGATCCAGAATCGACTCCAGCCCTTCCGCGAATGTGGTAACCGAGCGAAGCTGGAACTGGATCCTGCTCTGCATCAGCAGGTTACGGATCAGAACGTGGCAGGTCGGATCATCATCGATCAGCAGGATGGTTATAGGGGTATTTATGGGCAATCCTCCCCGGCATAAATGCCGCAACGCAAAGGAGCCGGGAAGGGGGAACCTGGCTTAGATGATTGATGAATGGAGTGGAGGTGATGGCCGGCGGGCCTCCCCACGCGGCGATTGCCGGGGAAGCTCCCCGGCGACAACTGGCGTTGTATGCGATGGTTTCCAATAAACCGCCTCTCCATGTACCATCCCCCGGCCTCTCTCATCCCCACGATTCCCTCGCCCATAACTCCCTGCCCATATTCCGATTAACGTTCCCGCCATTTCAGACTCACAACCCCAGGCAAGCCATATATCCCGCTATTGCGCGCCATAATCATCGAAACGGTAGCCGGCGCCGCGCACCGTATGGATCAGCGGCAGCTCCTGATCCCTGTCAATCTTCTGCCGCAGGCACCGCATCAACGACTCGATGACATTCGATCGCGGGTCGAAATTGAGGTCCCACACATGCTCGCCGATCGCCTCGCGCGTCAGCAGCTTCCCCTTGTGGAGCACGAAATATTCCAGCAGGGCGAACTCCTTGGCGGTCAGATTTATCGGCCGTCCACTCCTTATCACGGTCCGCTTCGCGGTATTGATCGACAGATCCGCCACGTGGATTTCCGCGGTCTTCTGCTCGGAGTGCCTCCGGGTAAGCGAACGGACACGGGCCATCAGAATGCCGAAATCGAACGGCTTCGTGAGATAATCATCAGCCCCCTGATCCAGCCCCTGGATCACATCGTTGGGAGAGCCCATCGCGGTGAGCATCAGAATCGGGGTTTCCAGGTGTTCATCCCGAAGGCGCTTGCAGACCCCCCAGCCGTTAAGCCGCGGAAGCATCACGTCCAGAATCACCAGGTCGTAATCATTGCACAACGCGTGTTCCACTCCCACAAGCCCGTCGCTGGCGACATCGACGCTGTAGTGCTGCTCGACAAGACCGCGCCTGATAACATCAGCGATATTATGGTCATCCTCGACAACGAGAATTCTCATGATGGTATCGCAAAAAAGGAAAAGAATATGGATCAGATCGTGCTCGATTATATAGATCGCCGAAATCCGGCCGGGGATGGAAATGAAAACCATGCACGTCAACAATAAACACAGGACGACTTAAGATATACTTCGACAACTGATAAAAAAACAAATTCTCCGGCCGGCAACCCGAAACTTATCGCGGCCGAACCCGCGTGGCGACTGTAACAGGGGGGATTATCATGAAGATGGGCGGCTGGCCGGAATTATTTTACGATGGATATACGTGAAATAATCCGGCCTATTTATTTCGAAACAAACGTTCCCCGCGTCATGCCGCGCTCACGAAACCCCGCGAAGCGCTTCGATCAACTTCAGCATATCCCCCGGAAGCTCGGAATCAAATTCCATGTATTCGCCGCTGCGCGGATGGTTGACCCCCAGCATTTTGGCGTGCAGCGCCTGCCGGTCCATCAGCTTCAGCAGATTTGCAACGTGCTGGCGGTGCTTTCCTCCCGGCCCCGGATAGACCACCTGCCGGCCGCCATACGTGGCATCGCCGAAAAGCGGATGGCCGATATGGGCGCAATGCACGCGGATCTGGTGCGTCCGCCCGGTCGCCAGCCGCAGCGCAATCAGCGTGGTAAATCCGAACCGCTCCACCACCCGATACCGCGTAAGCGCGTATTTGCCCCCCTTGCGGACCACCGTAAACTTCTTCCGATCGCGCGAATCCCGCCCCAGATCCCCCTCGATCTCCCCTTCATCATCCTCAAATATCCCCCAGGCCACCGCCCAGTATTCCCGTTTCGCGGTCCGGTCGGCAAACTGCACGGCAAGGCTGGAGAGCGATTCCCCGTTTTTCGCGACAACCATCAACCCGGTGGTATCCTTGTCCAGACGATGCACGATTCCCGGCCTGGGGCCTGCCTCCTCCAGCCCTTCCTCATCGTCCGGCGCATCCTCCGCTTCCCCCGCGTCCTCGTCCGGAATCGGCGCGTCATCAACCATCGGCAGTTTGCCGCCGACGTGGAACAGGACGGCGTTGACCAGCGTCCCATCGCGATTGCCGAACCCGGGATGGGTCACCATGCCGGCCGGCTTGTTCACCACCAGCATATCGTCATCCTCGTAGCGGATATCGAGCGGGATATCCTGGGCGATCAACTCGATCGGAGGCGGCTTCATCAGGGTGATCTCGATCTCATCCCCCGGACGGACACGGTAATTTGCCCTGGTCGGCTGGCCGTTCACCAGCACGGTGCCGGCGGCAATCGCGTCCTGCACCTTGTTCCGCGTTGCCCGCATCACGGCCGTGGTGATAAACCTGTCGATCCGCTCCGGCGACTGTCCCGCCGTTACAACGATGGTCCTGGTATGCGGAACCCGCTCGGGATAATGATGATCCTCGTGGTTGTGATCCTCCATCGGCGCTAGCCCTCCAGATACGGTGCCAGCGTCTCGCGGATGCCGGCGATGGCACGTCCCCGATGGCTGATTGCGTTCTTCTCCCCTGACGGCATCTCCGCGAACGTGCGGGCGCTCCCCTCGGGGCGGAAGAGCGGATCGTACCCGAACCCTCCATCGCCATGCGGTTCCTCGGTGATTTCCCCCTCCACGATCCCCTCGGCAAAGAGCGTGCGGAAGGAATCCGTGTAGCAGATCACGGTGCGGAAACGGGCGGCGCGTCCGGTGGCGGAGGCAAGATCGGCGAGGAGTTTGGCGCAGTTGCCCGCGTAGGTGGCATCGGGACCGGCGTAGCGGGCGGAATAGACGCCCGGCGCTCCACCAAGCGCATCCACTTCAAGCCCCGTGTCGTCGGCGATGGTCGGGATGCCGGTGGCGTTGAAGATCTCGCGCGCCTTGATGTAGGCGTTCGCCTCAAGAGTATCGCCATCCTCGATCGGCTCGGGGAGCGTTACCGGAAGATCAGCCAGCGTGATGACACGGACGCCGTCATGCCCGGCGAGCATCGCGGCAAGCTCCTCCGCCTTATGGGGATTGTTGGTCGCAAGAAGAATGTTCATGTCGGCCAAGATACGGGAGATTCCCCCCGCGATGCTTCAACAGGTTGTGAACCGTGCCGATCCCTCTCAGTTCAGCCCGACGATCGACCAGTTCAACACCGAAGCGAAGCTGACCCAGAGGAGATAGGGGAGAAGCAGAAGAGACGCGACGCGCGATACCGGCCAGGCTCTGACCATGATCAACAGGATGGAACACCAGAGAATGATGATATCGATCCCCGCCCAGAGGGGCGTATGCCCCTGAAAGAAAATGAAGGACCACGCCAGGTTCAGCGCGCCGTTGATGCCATAGAGCGCCATCAGCGTGGAGCGCGACCCGCCCTGCGTGGCATGCCAGACAAGGCTTGCGGAGATGGCGAGCAGAAGATAGATCGTGCTCCATACCGGGCCGAAGAGCCAGCCGGGGGGCTGCCACGATGGCTTGGACAGATGGAGATACCATGCGTTGGCCGTATCGGTTGCCAGGCCGCCAAGCGTGGCAATCGCGATCACGGCCAGGAAGATGAGGATTGATGGCATCCAGTCGATGCCGGGACGTGTCATTCTCAGCGTGTCCATAAGTGCACCCGATTCGATTGATTCGATATCCATCCATCTGTCCTGCACCGGAGCTTCGGTCATTGGAGTGGAAGCCCGGCATGAGGATATCAACACGGTTCCCCCCTCCTCCGGTTCCCGGATCACTACGGGTATGCTCCCTTCCATTATCGGCCCGCCCCCTCCACGCCTTCCCACGATTGTTGACCGGCCCATGTAATACTGTTTCGCTTCTGACATAATTCAACGATATTACGGGTACAAATCACATGCCCCGTCGGAATGAAGGCACCCGAACCAGTTCATCCTCTTCGGCGTCTTCGTTACGGCATCAATCCCGGCTTCATCCTACCGGCTTGAGCGGAATTTTCCAGACGGGCTCCCTCTCCGGCCTATCGTTAGAACAAAACGAGCAGATCTTCGTCGAACGAAAACGATCGTCGTTATCGGCGTGCTCTCCATTCAATCCAATAAATCAGGTAGTCTGATGAAGCATCATTACCCCCGTGCATTTTTCGTCCTGCTGATGCTTGGCGCTGCCGCCTTTTCGCAGGCAAGCGCGCAGCGCCGAGGCTGGCATAACTACAACGACGGCAACCTCGTCACCTCCCTTGCCGATGCCGGCAACACGCTCTGGATCGGCACTCAGGGAGGAGGACTTGTCAAATACGATAAGACCACGCAGACCAGGACGTTCTTCGATAAGGCGAACTCCGGGCTTGGGAACATCAACATCCTGGCGATGGAGAAGGATGCCGCCGGCAACCTCTGGATCGGCACGGACGGCTCCGGGCTGATCAAGTTCGATGGACAGGCGCCCGAGTGGAACCACTGGATAGCATACGCCAACAACACCACCGGCCTTCCGATGGACCGCGTCACCGCCGTGGCGGTAAAGGGAAAGGATGTCTGGGCGGCCACCTTCAACGGCCTTGTCCACTACGACGGCACCAACTGGAGCCTCTACAACGTGGATAACTCCGGCCTCCCCGATAACAGGCTCACCGCCGTCTCCGTCGGCACCGACGACGCGGTCTGGGTTGGGACGTTCGCCAAGGGGGCGGCCAGGATGATGGGAGATCAGTGGACGACCTACCGAGCCGGAACCAACGGCTACAACGGCGACAGCGTCACGGCGATCAACGCCAATGTCTACGGCAAGGTCTGGATCGGCGCCGCCAACGCGCAGGCAAATCTGTTCAACGGAGCCACCTGGACCACGGTAAACCTGAAGTCGGCTGAGGCGCCCGGGTTCAATATTACCTACCGCGCCATCTACGATATCGAGGAAGGGGGGGGAAGCGATATCCTCTTCGGCACCTACGCCGGGTTTGTCCGCTACAACGGCACACCAACCCTCGTCCGTTACCCGAAGGCCACGCAGGGAACAGCCGACGCCGTGCATGCCATCGTGAAGATCGACGAGCATAACAGCTACACCGGCACGCAGCAGAGCGGCGTCAAGGTGCTGGTGGCCGATACGCTGGGAAGCAGGATCGCTTCATCGCGGACTCCGCTCTCCGGCAACAAGATCAACGCGGTGATGGTGGATCGCAATAACCACGCATGGTTCACCACCCCATCCACGGTCGCCAGCCTGATCGATACCACATTCAAGTTCTACGGTTTCGGCGGCATCTCTGGCGGCTATCTCTCGGTGGCTCAGGATAGCTTGGGGTACATCTGGTACGGCAAGTCCAACGGCCTCTCGATGATCGATTCCAGCGGCAAGTCCATACAGATGAATGGGGCGGAGGGGCTTCAGGATCTGCCAGGACTCAACTTCCCCGCCATCACGGTCAACAAGGGGGGAACGGTCTGGGTCGCCAATGCAAGCGGCGTCGGGAAATATGATCATGGGGTCTGGACAGGATACAACAGCACCAACTCCACCATCCCGGATGGCGGCGTGATCTCGCTGGCATCCGATCCTATCGGCGGCGGCGTCTGGATGGGAACGCAGAGCAATGGGCTTGTTCAGTTCAAGACCGGGACGTTCACCACATTTAATCAGGGGAACTCGCAGATCCCGAGCAGCACCATCACCTCAGTCACGGTGGATAACGCCGGCGCGGTATGGATGGGAACGCAGGGTGCCGGCCTCGCCAAATTCGACGGCACAACCTGGACCCTCTACAACACCTCGAACTCCGCCATCCCAAACGACAATATCACATCGGTTTCCGCCGATAAGTTCGGCGGCATCTGGATCGGCACCGGCGGACGCGGCGTCGCCAAGTTCGACGGCACCAAATGGACATCCTACACCACCGAGAACTCCGGCCTCACGGACGATCGCGTTACCTCCGTCGCCGTCGGTGGCGACCGGAAGCTCTGGATCGGCACGCAGTTCGGCGGGCTGGTGATGTACGATGAGCAGCTTATCCTCGGCACCGATAATGGCAACGGCGCTCTGGCCGCCAATACGATGCTGGAAGGAAACGCCCCCAATCCGTTCGCCTCGGCAACGGAGATCAGCTTCACGCTCGGCGCCAAAAGCTCCGGCAGCCTCTCCGTGGTCAATGCCCGCGGTCAGGTGGTCGCCCTCCTTCTCGACGGCGAGATTGAGGCGGGAGCACATCATCTGATGTTTGATGCAACCAGGCTTCCGGCCGGCACCTACTTCACCCGCCTCACCGCCGGTGGAAAGGTGGAGACCAGGATGATGACCCTGGTGCGGTAATCACACTCTCCGATATCGGGGAACGCTCTATCGGTGGGGCCGCATTCACGTTTCGTGTGAATGCGGCCCTCGCTTTTCCAGCCACGCGATGCCGGATCTTACCCTATCAGGCCCACCATCCCCATCATAGCAGCCTGCTGAATTACTACAGGTGCTCAGACTGTTCAAGGAGGAGCAGCCGCAAGGCGACCGAGCCTGAGCGAATGAGGCGTCCTCACGGACGCCTCATTGAGCGAACGGTGAAGGACAACGCCGCGGATAACGTCCTTGAACAGTCTGATAATCAGAAGAACGCCCTCACCTCCGCCTGCCCGATATTCAACACCCGATTCGTTGGCGGCTGCGCCCGCCCCGTGTAGCTGAGCGATGCCTGGATGTTCGAACCAAACCGGTACTCGATGCTCGCCCGCCCTATCCACGTTGTCCCGATCGCATAGCCATCGGTGAGCTGGTAGGGGAGCGCCAGCGGGTCCTCACCGACGTTTGTCCCGCTCACCCCCGTCCGCTCTATCGAAAGCCTGATCTGCCCCCGCGACTCTATCGAATAGATCGCCCTGATCTCGTTTGTGTTCAGGAACGTGGTGCGCGGGACGATTGGGAGGATATCCCGGCTGGAGGTCAGCTTCACTATCCACCCCAGCTCCAGCGACTGCTCCGGGCGATAGCTGAAATCGTTCGCGGCGGTCAGCAGGCTCAGATTGAACGTCCGGCGCGAGGAGGTATCGGAGCTGGTGAGCAGCTCATTGTTGGCGCCAAGATCCAGTTGCAGCCCGATATCGAACGTCGGCTGCCAGCGTGTGCGGAGCGTCCGCTCGGTTGAGCGGTTCCGCTCCACCGAGGAGACCAGGTGGGTAAGCCCCTGGCGATCGTAGTAGCGGAGCCGGAAGGAATATTCCGGGTTGGACTCAAACAGGTTCAGATCCTGCTGCACCGTGGCGTTGCCAAGGAGCGTGGTGGAATCGTTCTGGAAATGGCTCAGCCGGAGGAGGTAGATATCGCTCTCCCGCTCATCCTGGCTCTTCTCCTCCAGCCGCAGCGTCGTCTCCGCCGTCACCTGCGCAAGCAGCTTCCCCAGCCCGCTCTCCGGCGCCAGAAACCTGGCGGGCTGGAGCCTGACCCGCGCCGATGTTGTCAGGTTGATCACCGGGTAAAGCTGCTCGGTCGGGAAATCGTAGCGGACGTAATCCCCCTCCCCCGGAAGCGCCAGCCGGAACTCCTCCTCGGTCTGCCGGCCGTTGGAATCCAGATCGGTCCAGATGTATTCCCCTCGTCCATGCGGGACCAGCAGAAAGAGCCGCTGGAGCCGCGCCGCCTGCTCGGTCTGCACGTCGTACAGCCCATCAACCTCCAGCCCGCGATCAAACCCGACCCATCGCGTCTGCGACCGGCCGAGGATGGTGCTTCGCTCCAGGCGATTGCTCAGATCCACCTGACTGATACTATCGTAGCTCTTCAGCCGGTAGGTGAAATCGATCGTCGATGTCAGGTCGCGGATGCCCCGGAGCGCGCCGTGGAGCGTAAAGGTTCGGGCAATTCCATCGCGGAGAAAACGGTTGACGCGCGATGCTGCATCGTACCGGACGGAGTCGTCGATCCGGTAGCGGGCGCTGGCGGTCGTGCTCATAAACGGCAGATCGATCCGCAGATCAGGCCCGATCTCCAGAAACCTGAACGAGCTGGGATAGAGCGTATCGGTAAGCGATGACCCGGCGCGATCCTCCCTGTTCTCCCGCTCGAACCGGAAGCCCGGGGTCACCGCGCCGAACGCCCTGCTGATCCCTCCCCGCTGCCGATACCAGTTCCCCCGGCGGGCCGCCTGAAGCGTATCGGTGGTGATCAGCTCAAAGGTATAATCGGCGCTCGGCAGGATGCTGTCCCCCAGAAACCTTCCGGTATACTGCTGGCGGATTGAGAAGAAATCTCCCCCCTGGCTCAGGTATCCGTTCGATGCCAGCAACGAGAGACGCGGAACGGGGAGGTAGTTGATGGTATCCTCCAGGATGAAGTTGCTGGCGCGCGATTCACCGGGACGCGCCCGCACATTCCACCGGTTGTTGAACTCCACATCGGCAATCCGCTCCACGGTCTGGAACCCCGCCCCCACATACTGCGCCGTCCCCCCG
>JBDSJW010000290.1:0-10070 GCA_039917235.1 Kapaibacterium sp. (SeqCode)
TCCTTGCCGAGAACCAGACTAACGACACTACGAATGAGCACACCGCTGAAAAACCTCGACCTGCAGCATACCGACCAGTTCACATTTCGCCATATCGGACCGAACGAGCATGAGATCAAGGAGATGCTCGATTATCTCTGCTTTGCGTCGCTCGATGATATGATCGCCGCCACCGTTCCCCCCGGCATCAGGAACAGCAGCCCGCTGGGGATCGGCGCTCCGAGGAGCGAGTACGAGTTGTTGAAGGAGTTGAAGGGGATCGCCTCGAAAAACAGGGTGTTCCGCTCGTTTATCGGCCTGGGGTACTATGACTGCATCACCCCCCCCGTGATTCAGCGGAATGTGCTGGAGAATCCGGGGTGGTACACGGCCTACACGCCATATCAGGCGGAGATCGCGCAGGGTCGCCTGGAGGCGCTCCTCAATTTTCAGACGATGGTGATCGATCTGACCGGCATGAAGATCGCCAATGCCTCGCTGCTGGATGAGGGAACAGCGGCCGCCGAGGCGATGCATATGAGCTATGGCGTGAAGGGGAAGAAGGGGGCGGCGTTCTTCGTCTCCGAGGGATGTCTCCCGCAGACAATCGACGTGGTGCGGACACGCGCGCTCCCGCTCGATATCGAGGTGATCGTCGGTGATCATCGCACGTTCGATTTCAGCACGCCGATCTTCGGCGCCCTCCTCCAGTATCCCGCCGTCGATGGTGAGATCCATGACTACAGCGCGTTTATCGAGGCGGCGCATGCCCACGAGTCGCTCGTTACCGTTGCCGCCGATCTTCTGGCGCTTACGCTGCTGACCCCTCCGGGGGAGTTCGGCGCGGATATCGTGATCGGCAGCACGCAGCGGTTCGGCGTGCCGCTTGGCTACGGCGGCCCGCATGCGGGCTATATGGCGACGAAGGATGAGTATAAGCGGGTGATCCCGGGGCGGATTATCGGCGTGTCGGTGGATGAGAACGGGAAGCCGGCGCTGCGGATGGCGCTTCAGACGCGCGAGCAGCATATCCGTCGCGAGAAGGCGACCAGCAATATCTGCACGGCGCAGGTGCTTCTCGGCGTTATCGCGAGCATGTACGCGGTCTATCACGGCCCGGACGGCCTGAAGAAGATCGCCGAGCGGACGCACGCGCTTGCCACGCTTCTCGCGCTTGGCCTCCGCAGGCTTGGGCACACGGTCCCCAACAGCCGCTATTTCGACACGATCCGCGTGGATCTGAACGGCGCCACCGCGGCGTCGGTCCTTGAGGCGGCGGCTGCGCGCGGCATCAACATCTGGCCGGTGAATGGAACCTCGGTTTCGATCGCGCTGGATGAGACGGCGGGCGTGGAGGATCTGGCCGATCTGTTCGAGATCTTCAACGGCGGCGCGGCTCCCGGCTTTACGCTGGATGAGTTGAAGGGGAATGAGTCGATTGGATATGACGCGCCGTTCGCCCGGACCAGCAGCTATCTGACACATCCCGTCTTCAATAGCTACCACTCGGAGACCGAGATGCTCCGCTATATGCGGCGGCTGGAGTCAAGGGATCTTTCCCTTACCCATTCGATGATCCCGCTCGGCTCCTGCACGATGAAGCTCAACGCCACCAGCGAGATGCTCCCTGTCACCTGGCAGGAGTTCGGCAGGATTCATCCGTTCGCGCCGGTGGATCAGACCGAGGGCTACCAGATTCTCTTCCGCCAGCTTGAAGATGCGCTGGCCGATATCACCCGTTTCGCCAAGGTCTCCCTTCAGCCGAACGCCGGTTCGCAGGGGGAATACGCGGGGTTGCTGGTGATCCGCCAGTATCACGAGAGCCGGGGCGATGGGAACCGGAATATCTGCCTTATCCCGCAGTCGGCGCACGGGACCAACCCGGCGAGCGCGGTGATGGCCGGCATGCAGGTGGTTGTGACACGCACCGATGAGAATGGGAATATCGATATCGATGATCTCCGCGCAAAGGCGGAGGAGCATAAGGGTAATCTCGCCGCGCTGATGGTCACCTATCCCAGCACCCACGGCGTGTTCGAGGAGTCGATCAAGGAGGTGTGCGATATCATCCACGCGCACGGCGGGCAGGTTTACATGGATGGTGCCAATATGAACGCGCAGGTGGGGCTGACCAGCCCCGGCGAAATCGGCGCCGATGTCTGCCATCTGAATCTCCACAAGACCTTCTGTATCCCGCATGGCGGCGGCGGCCCCGGCATGGGACCGATTGGCGTGGCGGCGCATCTGGCTCCGTTCCTTCCGGGACATCCGGTGATCGCCACCGGCGGTGATCAGGCCATCGGCGCGGTTTCGGCGGCGCCGTGGGGGAGCGCCAGCATCCTCCCGATCTCCTGGGTCTATATCTTCCTGATGGGGGGCGAGGGGCTTACGCTTGCAACGAAGGTCGCCATCCTTAACGCCAACTATATGGCGCGCCGCCTGGAGGAGAGCTATCCGGTGCTCTACAAGGGATCGAATGGCATGGTGGCTCATGAGTGCATTCTCGATCTCCGCCCGCTGAAGAACACCTCCGGCATCGATGTCACCGATGTTGCGAAGCGACTGATGGACTACGGCTTTCACGCCCCCACGGTCAGCTTTCCGGTTGCCGGCACGCTGATGGTGGAGCCGACCGAGAGCGAATCGAAGGAGGAGCTGGATCGGTTCTGCGAGGCGATGATCGCCATCCGCGTGGAGATTCAGGAGGTGGAACTTGGCATCGCCGATCGCGAGAACAACCTGCTGCATCACGCGCCGCACACGCAGGAAGTGGTGACCGCCGATGAGTGGACTCGCCCGTACTCCCGCTCAAGAGCCGCCTTCCCGGCCCCCTGGACCCACGAGCGGAAGTTCTGGCCCGCCGTCGGGCGCGTCAACAACGCCGTGGGGGATCGCAATCTGATCTGCTCCTGTATTCCGATCGAGGCATATCAGGAAGCATAGCAGACTGTTGAAGAACGTCGGCCGTTGGCCGTGCAAAATCTGAACGCAGAGACCCGTCGGGGGACGTTTCAAACGTCCCCAAGCGCCTAACGAAAAAGGCCCCGCGCGATAATGCACGGGGCCTTTGTTATTGCCGGAACGCGTGGAATGATTTCAACGGCTACATCGCATCCTTCCAGTTCCACCATTTCAGCAGCTCGGGATCGTGCTTTTGCTCGGTGGCGAAGTAGACGGCGCAGCGATAGGTGTAGAGGAGACATCGATCGATCCGCGCGCCGGCCAGATCGCAACTTTCGTTGTAGAGCTGCTCGGGATCGCGACCGCGGAGATCGCCCACCGAGCGTATTCCCAGATTCCAGAGATCCTCCGCGATGCTTACGCCGATGCCGGGGATAATTCGCAACCCCTTCAGCACCGATTTCTTATCGATCATCTCTTTCCCCGCCATCGCTCAATTCCCTCCGCCGGCAAACGTGAGGTAAAAGCCCGCCGGGTCCACGATCGTAAACTCCCGCGTGCCGTAGAATGTGGCCTCCAGCCCCTTGACAATCTCCGCCTTCCCGTCAAGATCCGCCAGCAGCGCATCGACATCATCCACGTCGATATAGATCGTAAGGCTTCCGCCGGAACGTTTCTCCTGAAGCGGCGCCATCGCGTCGTCGATCGATGCGCGTGTCTGAAACATCATTTCGATACTCCCCTGGCTCATCTGCGCGAAGACGAACGCCCCGGCATCGGGAACGGTGGCGGCGAGCGTAAAGCCGAGAACATCGCGGTAGAAATCGACCATGCGGTTGACATCCTCGACGATAAGAACGGGGGTGAGCTTGCTGAAGGTCATGATCATCGGCTCCTGCGGATATGGAAGAATTTCGGTCACGGTCGCAAACTACAAGTCCCTGAACAGGGGGGATTGTAGAAATCAGACACGACCGGACATTTCCCGACCAAACTGCGCCGGCGTAAGCCCGGAGAGGGAGCGGAACTCGTGGATGAGATGGGCTTGATCGTGAAAGCCGCAGCGGTGGACAAGATCGTGCGGATCGATGGCGGAAGCTCTCCGCAGCATTGCCGCCGCGTTCTGAAATCTGACGATCCGCGCAAGCATCTTCGGCGACATTCCGACCTGATCGTTGAAGCGCCGCGCAAGATGCCGGCCGCTGATGCCGAGCGATTTCTCCAGCGCGCTCACCCTGATCCGCCCGCCGCTCGCCGCGATCAACCCAATCGCCCCGGCCACCGACCGATCCGGGGACGAAGCGGCATGCAGCCGATGCACGAGAAGCTTATCGAACCGCTCAAGCCTCCGCGCGATATCCGCGCTATCATCCATCGCCCTCTCCTGCATTCCATCACGCCAGAGATCGGAGAGCGCGATGGAATAATCCGCCAGCTCGTTCATCGGTACTGGAAAGAAGATGCGTCCGCAACCGGGACGGAAACGGACGGCGATCAGCTCCAGCGGCCCGCCGATCATCACTACGTTGGGGCGGCGCATGATGCCGATAACGGTTCCGCGCGATGGATTGAACGCGGAATCCGGTTCGGTTATATCGAAGATGATATCGACGCAGCCATCAGGCACCACGCGGTTTGGCGCGGGAGCGGTCCCAGGGATGGCGCGCATGCTCCAGTAGCACTCAATGTATGGGGCAAGCCGGGGGGAGGGGGGGAATTCCCGGTAGAGAGGGAGGATATGGTTTGATGATTCGCTCAATGGAAGATTATATCCCGTGGAGATTCGCGGCGTTTATTTCCCGCAGTAGGTCACGATGCAGTGTGCCGTATCAAGTATCTCGACATCGATATAAAAAAGCCCCGCGTCGCATGATGCCGAGGCGGGGCTTTGAAATCTTCTTTTCGCGCGCGCGTGCGGGGGAGGTTAGTGCCCCTGGCCGACCATATCGGCGTAGGCGGCGGAATCCATAAGGTTTGCGCCTTTATCCTCGGTCACGATCCTGATCATCCAGCCATTGCCGTAGGGATCGGAGTTGACGGTTTCGGGGGTGTCGATGATCTTCTGGTTGATCTCGGCAATCTCACCGGAAACCGGCATATAGAGATCCGAGACCGTCTTCACCGCCTCGATCGTCCCGAAGACGCTTCCGGCCTCGACAACATCGCCGACCTGGACGCTGATATCCACGAAGACCACGTCGCCAAGCTCGGACTGCGCGAAGTCTGATACGCCGATATAGGCGGTGTTGTCTTCAAGGCGGAGCCATTCGTGGCTCTTCGCGAACTTGAGATTCTCTGGAAAGTTCATGTCGATGTCCGTAGTTGATTTGCTTGGGAAAATGCCGATGGAGCGATGCTCCGAGCAAAGCGATTACTCCTTCGGGAGCCGGTCCAGCCAGTTGTGCGTATCCACGAACTGCGTGTCGAACTTGCCGCTCAGGAACACCTCGTGCTCCATCATCATCTTATGGAAGGGCGTGGTGGTCTTCACCCCCTCGATCACCAGCTCATCCAGCGCACGCCGCATCTTCGCGATGGCGCTGCCGCGCGTCTCGCCGAAGGTGATCAGCTTCGCCAGGAGGGAATCGTAGTTCGGCGGGACGGTGTAGCCCTGATAGATATGGGAATCGACGCGGACGCCGTGGCCGCCGGGGAAGTGGAGCGTGGCAATCCTTCCGGGGCTGGGGCGGAACTCATGATACGGGTCCTCCGCGTTGATCCGCACCTCGATGGCATGCTTGCGGGGAGGCCCCTGCCGAAGCGTAAGCCGTTCGCCGGCCGCCACCGCGATCTGTTCCTTGATAAGATCGATCCCGAGCGATTCCTCCGTCACCGGATGCTCCACCTGGATGCGGGTGTTCATCTCCATGAAATAGAAGTCCCGATGCTTGTCCACCAGAAACTCCATCGTGCCGGCGCCGCGATAGTTCACATGCCGGCAGCCGGCCATCGCCGCTTCCCCCATCAGCATCCGAAGATTGTCATCAACCACGGGGGAGGGGGATTCCTCGATCAACTTCTGATGGCGGCGCTGGATGGAGCACTCGCGCTCGTTGAGGAACGTATGGTTGCCGTGCATGTCGGACATCACCTGGATCTCCACGTGCCGTGGCTCCTCGATAAACTTCTCGACGTAAAGGCTCCCATCGCCGAATGCGGCCTGCGCCTCCGTCTGCGCCGTCACAAAGGCGCGCTCCATCTCCGACTCCTCGCGCACGACCCGCATTCCCTTGCCGCCGCCGCCGGCCGATGCCTTTACGATCACCGGATAGCCGACTTCCTCGGCGACTCTCCGCGCTTCGGCGACGTCATCAACCGTGCCGGGGCTTCCGGGGACAACCGGCACGCCGGCCTCCCGCATCGTATCCTTGGCGACCGATTTATCTCCCATCCGTCTGATCGCGCTTGGCTCCGGGCCGATAAACGTGACGCCGCTCTCCGAGCAGATCTCGGCGAAGTTCGCGTTCTCGGCAAGAAACCCGTATCCGGGATGGATCGCGTCGGCGTTGGTAATCTGTGCGGCGGAGATGATGCGCGGGATATTGAGATAGCTCTCGCGACCGGGAGGAGGTCCGATACAGACCACCTCATCGGCAAACTTGACGTGAAGGGAATCCTTATCGGCTGTCGAATAGACGGCGACGGTGCGGATGCCCATCTCACGGCAGGCACGGATAACGCGGAGCGCGATCTCTCCCCGGTTAGCGATCAGAACTTTGGTAAACATTAATTCTGTTCGATCAAGAAGAGCAACTGGTTGTACTCGACCGGCTGCGCGTTCTCCACGAGAATCTTGGCGATGGTGCCGTAGCAGTCGCACTCGATCTCGTTCATCAGCTTCATTGCCTCGATGATGCAGAGAACGGAACCTGGATCGACCTTCGAGCCGATTTCGGCGTAGACGGGGGAATCAGGGCTGGGTGAGCGGTAGAACGTGCCGACGATTGGTGAGCGGATCTCGTGGTACTTTTTCTCGGGCTCCGCCGCAACGGGGGCTGCCGTGGCTGCCGGAGCGGTCTGCGCCGCGGTCTGTTCTCCGACCGGAGCCGCCGTCATCTGCATCGGCGCGTAGGCCATCGTCGGCATGGCCTGAACCGGCTCATCGCGACGATGATTTTTCGACAGCCTGATCTCCACCCCTTCCCGTTCGATCCGAAGATCCTGAACAGAGCTGGCGTCGAAGATCTCCAGGAGCTGCTGTAAATATTTTATATCGATCATGGAATCCGCCATCGGTAGCCCCCAGTAATGGATCAGTTCTTTACGCGATCAAGATATCCGCCGGTGCGGGTATCCACGCGGATCACATCCCCCTCATTCACGAAGAGAGGAACGTAGACCGTGGCTCCGGACTCCACCGTGGCCGGCTTTGTGGCGCCGGTTGCGGTATCACCCTTGATTCCGGGCTCGGTGTAAGTGATGGCAAGCGTAACGTGCGGCGGAAGCTCCACGGTAACGACATCGCTGCCGTTGAATGCAATCGTCGCCTCCCCGGACTCCTTCAGCAGACCGGCCTGCGGGCCGACGATGGCTTCCGGGACGGGGATCTGATCGAATGTCTCCGTATCCATGAAGACCATGCTGTCGCCATCGCGATAGAGGAACTGCATCGGCTTCCGCTCAACGCGCACGATCTCGATCCCCTCGCCGGAGCGGAAGCGGTTTTCCAGCAGCTTGCCCGATTTGATATTCCGCATCTTGACCTGATAGAAGGCGCGAAGATTTCCGGGCGTTCTGTGCGTGCTTTCGAGAACTGTGCAAAGCTCGTTGTTGTAGCGGATTACAAGCCCTGGACGGAGATCGGACGTATCGGACATACGATTAGGAGAGAAAAGTCTGAGGTTTGATAACGAATTAATGAGGTGCCGAACGGATTTGAACCGTTGTACAAGGTTTTGCAGACCTTTGCCTAACCACTCGGCCACGGCACCATTGTCTTCAGTGGAAATCAGTTCCGGTGTCACCGAAGAGCGCCAAAGATATCCTCAGCGGGGGTACTTATGCAAACGGAATGCGCGGCAAGAGTGTAACGGAGTTGTTCGCCCGCCATGATTACTTCGGTCTGAAACCATCGCCGGGGATCGGATTCCCCTTTGCGTCGAACCACAGCGTCTCCACCAGCGCCCCGTCGAACTCCCGATAACGCCGCTGTTCCGCGGCAACACCATCGCCTCGCCGTCCCTTCGGATTCCCCTGGCGATCGAACGCCCTCCAGGCGATCATTCGCCCGTTGGTGTCGTATTCGAACGTTCTGCTGCTGACGCCGTCGCTGTCGGCCATCGGGCTCCCCTCGACGTTCACAAATTTCATGCGGGTCGCCTGGCCGCAGGGGTTCAGATCGTAGACATGCACGAACTCGCCATTGGCAAAGGGGAGCGGTTTTTTGTCGAATCCGCGGATATCCTCCCGCAGCAGCTCGCCGCCGGGGGTCACCACCATTCGCCGGTAATATGTCTGTTCCGGCATCGCCGCGAACGGGTGGTACGGCCCGTCGGAGCCGGTGCCGAAGTGGAGCTTCTTGTTGGAGAAATACCATTCCTGGGAGATCATCCCGTCGGCCGGGAGGTAAAGCGTCCAGCTTGTGCCGACCAGATCGTTCACCGGCTTCCCTTCCGCGTCCACATATTTTCGCATCAGTATCCCGCCGTTCTGCCGATAAATAATTTCCACCGCGAAGCCGGTCGTGGTCGATAACGGCACTCCGCTTGCCCCATAAAATGTCCGGCGCTGGACGATTGTGTTATTCGCCTCAACCGGCGTGTAGCTGATCCGCATGGTGGTCCATTCCCCTCGCGTGTCCGGGTTGCCGAAGGTGAAACGGCTGATCCGCGTGGGTCTGCCGGCCGTATCGCGCTCCACGCCGTAGACAAGCGGCTCGTCAATCGGCTTGGCGCTTGGATAGCAGGGGAGCAGATGCTCCGCGGCATTGATGCGGAGAAGGCGGTAGAATTCCCTGTACTCGTTGATGGTCTGGGCATCAGCAATCGCGGGGGCGGAAAGCGCGACCGCGAGGAGGGTGAGACGAAGAAGAAAAGTTCGTGTCATGGATCAGCGAAGATGAATCGTATCGGCCCGAATTGATCCCGTGCCCGGTTTGTTTCCTGATGGGCCTGGAGTCTTTGGATGGGATTGACGATGAAGTTGGTGAAAAGTTGAGTCATATGCCTCCGGTACGCATCGTACTCGGCGGATAATCCTTAGTTTTAGCCGTTCCCCGGCCGGAGATCGGACCATATGCATGGCGAACGATGCCGTGCGGGCCCGGGACACCGGTTCGGTTTGGTGGTAATGAAGATGGATGACATAGCGTATAGAATAAACATCGTACGCCGGCAAACAGCAATCTGCCGATGAAGCCCGAATTTAACTTCCCCAACCTCATAACGGCGTTGCGCATTCTGCTGACGCCGCTCTTCATCTGGCTGATGCTGAGCGAGGATTCGGTGCGCGTTCAGCTTTCCGCGGCCATCTTCCTGCTGGCGGCCGTCAGCGACTGGTACGATGGCTGGTACGCCCGCCGCTATAACGCGATGAGCGCGTTCGGTCGCTTCTTTGACCCCCTTGCCGACAAGGTTCTGATCTCCGCCGCCTTCTTTGTCTTTGTTGCCCTGGATATCTTCCCCCTCTGGATGGTCGTTCTGATCGTCAGCCGCGATGTGCTTATCACGATCCTCCGCGTGGTTGCCGACCGGAAACATCAGCCGGTGGTGACAAGTCGCCTGGCAAAGTGGAAGACCGCGATGCAGCTTGTCTTCCTCTGGTATGTGGTGGCGATCTTCACATTGAAAAATATCGAGTGGCTCCGTCTCCGGCTGGATGAGGGAACCATCGGCAGGCTTCTCTCTCCCTGGATTATCCAGACGTCCATGATCCTCCTGACGGCCCTTTCTCTGATCACGGCCGTTCAGTACCTGATCGAAAATCGACACATCCTTCGCATCCTCACCAATGGTAGTCTCGCCCGCACAACTCCGTAAGCGGGGCCTTCCAATCTGGAAGCAGATCCTGGCCGGCGGACTCTACACCGGCCTTTCCCCGATCGCTTCCGGCACGGTGGCGAGCGCGGTGGCGGCTCTTATCTATCTCCTCCCTCACGGCTCCAATCCCCTCCTGCTGGTCGGCCTTTCGCTTGCGGCCTTTATCGGCGGCATTCCGCTGGCGCGCGACGCGGAGAATGTGATCGGGCACGA